>JACRAG010000470.1 GCA_016213455.1 Anaerolineae bacterium
GCCTTCGTCAGAGGTCGTGGTGGCGGCCACCACATCAGCCTCTCGTATTCCGGCCTGCTCCAGAACACGAATATCCATCGGGTCGCCTTCAACGATCACTTCTGTGGGAAGTTCACGATGAATCCGCGCCAGGACATCCTTGCGATTTTCAATCACGCGCACCGTATGGTCCATGCTGATCAGCATCGACGCAAGCTGCGCACCCGTTCGCCCACCGCTGGAAATTAATACAAACATTTTCCTACTCCTCTTTGTGGACTTCGTGGATGCGTTTGCGCAGCGCTTCCGCGCCTTCAGCTGTGGCGCTCAGATGCAGAATATCGCCCGATTGGAGTGCCATTTTCGGGTCCGGCAGAACGGCTTTTCCAGCCCGGGTTACCGCCACGGGAATGCACTGGTCATGCTCGGTGAGGCTTTCCAGGGTATAACCGGCGCATGAATCCGGCACGGACACTTCATAAACTTCCACTTCACCGTTGCCGGCGCTGTACACAGCGCGCACGTCCGAGTGATACATCATCTCTTCAATCCGTTGGGCGCCCCAACTCAGTGCGCTGACCAGCTGCAGGCCAAATGCCTCATGAATTTCGCGGTAGCGCGGATCATAATTGCGCACCACCACGTTCGGCACATGGTAAAACGAAGAAGCCAGGTGGCCTATGGTGGCATTCAACATATCTGAATTGGTCACCACGGCTACCGCCTCAGCCTGCTCGATGCCTGCCCGACGCAGCACATCCCGGTTGAGCGCATCGCCTTCGTTGAACTTTCCCGCAAAATCTGACGGAAGTTTCGAAAATTCTTTTTCGTCAAGATCGATAACCGAAACTTCATGACCGGTTAGAAACAGCCGGTAAGCCAGTTCGGCGCCAAGACGTCCACATCCAACAACAATCGCTTTCATATCATCCTTGTTCGTTAATCCACCAGATAGGGAACGTTGGTCACTACCAGGTTTTTATACAGCATCAATTCCTGCTCAAGCGCAGCCGCAGTATTGGTGTGCAGCACATTGGTCCAGCGTTTTGAGGACACGAACTGCGGCACCACAATGGTGATCACCTCCGTCGGCTGACGTTTTTCATAAATCTCGTCAATGTACAACAGCAGCGGTTCCATAAAGCGCCGGTACGAAGACTCGACGATGACCAGTCGAACGCCATCGCCCCACTGCTCCCACTTTTGCCGGACCCGCTCGGTCTCCTCCGGGCTGATGGAGATATGCACCGCGGTTACATCATCCGACAAAGAACGCGCGTAGCGCAATGCAGCCAGGGTGCCGCGGTGCACACCGCCGATGGGTAAAATCACCCGGTTGCGATCGACTCGCGGCGGTGGACTACCGTAATTATCCATGGTCAATTTACCCGCCAGCTGCATATAATGCCGGTGAATCACCGAGAAGATCGCCACCAAAATCGGGATGATGATGATCACCACATAGGCGCCATCGTGGAACTTGGTCACCGCAAAAATCATCATCACGATCAAGGTCAACACAGAACCAAAACCATTGATGAGCATTTTTAACTGCCAGCCCGATTCATACCGCAAGGTGGAACCGCGTTCCTTGATCTCTTTGTCCTGTGGCAAATGACCGATCTTCCACCAGCGACGCGCCATGCCCGCCTGGGACAAAGTGAATGAAAGGAACACACCGATCGCATACAACGGGATCAGCTTGGTCACGCTGGCCTGGAAGATGACGATCAGGATGGATGCCATAATTGCCAGGACTGCGATACCACGCGAGAACACCAAACGGCTGCCTCGATAAGTTAATTGGCGTGGCAGGAAGCCGTCGGCTGCCGTTAACGCGCTCAAGCGCGGGAAATCGGCGAAGGATGTGTTGGCTGCCATGATCAAGATGACTGTCGTCGCTGCCATGGTCAGCAAGTACAAAGTCCCCCGACCATCATAAACCGTCCGCGCCAGCTGCGAAATGACGGTTTCAAGTTCAGAGGGGATGGCCTGTATATGTCCAGCCAGGAAGGATATTGCCAGCAGCAGGGTGCCCAAAATCGCGGACATCCAGATCAGCGTGATACCCGCATTCTTACTTTTGGGCTCGCGGAAAGCCGGAATGCCATTCGAAATGGCCTCCACACCCGTCAGCGCAGTGGTGCCGTTCGAGAAAGCACGCAGCAGCAGGAACAATGTGACCACCTGCGTGGTTTGCATCATTTCAAGCTCAGGCGGATCGATGACCTGCCCCAGCGATCCGGTGAAATAGCGCACCAGGCCAATGATCACCGTGACGAACATCAGCACGACGAAAAAATAGGTTGGGATGGCAAAAATGATGCCCGACTCGCGCACGCCGCGCAAGTTGATCATCATAATGAAGAAAACCAACCCGACTGCGATATAAACACGATAATCGAACAACTCCGGAGCAGCAGACACGACCTGCGCCACACCGGAGGAAATGGAAACAGCCACAGTCAGAATGTAATCGGTCAGCAGCGCTGCCGCCGCAATTTTTGCGGGCATTTCACCCAGGTTATCACGCGACACAATATATGCGCCACCGCCGTTTGGATAGGCATGGATGGTTTGCTCATAGGATATGGTCACAATCGTCAACAAACCCACAATGACCAGGCTGAGCGGAAATACCAGGCCAAAAGCCATGGAACCAACCGCCATTAACACAACCAGCATTTCTTGCGTTGCATACGCCGTGGATGACAACGCATCCGAGGCAAAAACTGCCAGGCCGATCACCTTACGGATGGTCTCATGTGGTGCATCAGCCGTAGCCAAAGGCCGGCCAATCAACATGGATAAGAAAGTGCGCTTGGGTAATTTCTGGTCGGTACGACGGAGAACAGTCGTTCCGTTTTGGTCTTCGATATTCATAGTACCTTTTCATTCATCGATTAAATACTCATTCCAAACATTGGATTATATCCCCCCCTTTTAAGAGCGTCAAGCAAGCTATTGGATGACTTGACAAGTTCTTGACCAAGCAGACCGATTGGTTATCATTCTTATCACAACGAGTAACCATTTCGAAAATCCGGGGTTTTAATGGAAAGTCAAAATTATCGATTAACCCATGCATTTCCGTGGAGGATTTGAATGTCCAAAGTAGCTATCGTCACAGACAGCACCGCTTACCTTCCAGCCGAGTTAACCCGCGGCCTGGCGATTACAACGGTACCGCTTCAGGTGATTTGGGGTGAAGAGACTTATCGGGACGGCATCGATATCACGCCGGAACAATTCTATAAACGCTTGCCCGAGAGTAAAATCAACCCCACCACTTCTCAGCCTTCGCCGGCTGCCTTCCGGGCAATTTACGAAAACTTACTGGACCAGGGTTACGACATCCTCTCCATTGTGCTCTCCTCCCGACTTTCCGGTACGATGGATTCAGCCATTCAGGCGCGCACAACTTTCCCGGCAGCCCGCATCGAAATTGTGGACGCCCTGACGACTTCCATGGCAATGGGCTTCCCAGTACTTGAAGCGGCCCGGGCTGCCGCCAACGGCGCTACGTTAGCAGAAGCAAAAACCATTGCAGAAAAATCACTTAAAAACACCCGGATATTCTTCGTACTCAATACACTGGAATATCTCCGCCGTGGCGGGCGTATTGGCGGCGCACAGGCATTCCTCGGCGCAGCCCTCAACCTGAAGCCTATCCTGGAGGTCCGTGAAGGACGGGTTGAAGCGTTGGAACGGGTTCGCACATTCAACAAAGCACAGGATCGCCTGGTGGAAATCGTCAAGGAAAATGTCGGTTCTCGCAAACCCATCAGCCTGGCCGTCTTACACAGCATTGCCGAAACAGAAGCTAAATCGCTTTTAGAGCGTGCCTGCAGCCTGTTCCCGGTTTCGGATGTGCGCGAAACCGCGATTGTGCCCGTCAGCCCGGTGGTTGGCGTACATGTTGGCCCAGGATGCCTGGGTATTGCATTCATGGCGGGCATGTAGCCTTAACACACCCAATCTGGCGCCGCACGGTCACCCGCTGCGGCGCTTTTGTTTTACAATAAGGGTCAGCGAAAATGTATTGCCATCTGTTTTCCCGGATGGGAAATGAAAGATGACTGTTTTCGATGGGTTCTGATTAATCATTCTTTGCGACGGACAACAGGAGAGCTATGGCTATCTACTCGGATATTGGCGTACGCACCGGCGACGTGCTGCTTCCCAAAGCAGCCACCGACCTCTATCGCTGGGCAGTCATTGCCTGCGACCAATTCACCTCGGAACCAGAATACTGGGAAAAGGTTGCCGGCATTGTCGGCGGAGCGGCTTCCACATACAACCTCATCCTGCCTGAAGTACACCTGGGTTCGTCCAACGAAGCAACCCACATTCAACGCACACAGCAGACCATGCGAAATTATCTCGACCAGGGTTTGTTCCGCAGGCAGAATTCCGTCATCCTGGTGGAGCGCAGTGTGCTTGGAAAAACCCGCTACGGCTTGATGCTCGCCCTCGATTTGGAACACTACGACTTCAACAAAGGCTCGCAAACATTGATCCGAGCCACCGAAGGTACCATCCTGGACCGGCTGCCGCCGCGGATGCGCATTCGAGAAGGCGCACTGCTGGAACTCCCCCACATCCTGGTGTTGATCGACGACCCTCAGGGCACCGTGATCGAACCCCTCGTCGCCAAAAAGGGGGAATTATCTATGCTGTACGACACCGACCTGATGTTGGGCAGCGGACATATCACCGGACGGGCAGTGAACACCGAGGCTGATGAAGCGCGCGTCATCGCCGCCCTACGTGCGCTGGCTGATCCGGCACACTTCCGTTCGCGCTACGGCGTCGGAGAGGACAAAGGCGTGCTGCTTTTCGCCATGGGCGATGGCAACCATTCTCTGGCGACAGCCAAGGCCATCTGGGAGCAAAACAAAGCCCGCGTCGGCATGGATCACCCATCCCGCTACGCGTTGGTGGAAATTGAAAATGTGCATGACCAGGGACTGGAATTTGAGCCCATCCACCGCGTGGTATTCAACACCCATCAGCCCGTGCTGACTGCATTGCAGGCGCATTTCGGCGACGTGATGCGCTTTGATGTGCTTTCGTCTTCGACAGAGATGATCGAGAGGGTCAACCGTGTTTCAGAGGGTGAGCAGCACATTGGCATCGTCTCCGCAGAGCAATGCGGTGTGCTCAGCCTGACCCGATCCACCTCCAATCTACCGGTTGGATCCATCCAGGCCTTCCTGGACGCCTGGCTGAAGGATGGCGGCGCTGAGAAGATCGATTATGTCCACGGCAGCGAGGTGGTCACCCGTCTGGGAACGCAGCCGGGCAACGTTGGCTTTTTCCTGCCAGCCATGCAAAAATCGGAGCTCTTCAAGACGGTCATCCTGGACGGCGCCTTGCCCCGGAAAACCTTCTCGATGGGCGAGGCTGTGGAAAAACGCTTCTATCTGGAAGCGCGGCGCATCGCCTGATCGGGAACCAGATATGATGCCCGGCATGTTTTTTGAACCACCCGAAGATGCCAGACCGCCTGCCGAAGTGCGTGTCACGGATTTGCGCGTCGAACCCTGGCCTGACGGACAGCGCGTCAAAGTGTTTGTCAATCTGACGCCTTTTCAACAACGGCCCAACCTGATCGCCACCATTTCCAACGCGGCGGGTGATGAGCTCTCCTCAACCACCATCGTGGAAGCCATGGATACGACCCTGGTTTTCACCATGCACCTGCGTATCCCCGAACCCCAAGGAGATTTTACCCTGGGCTTCAGGGTCGAATATCCCGATCTGCCTGTCATCGACCACAAGGAAGTGTCGTTCCATTTATAAGCAACCCAATTGAAAATGGGAACCAGCATTTAAAGTATGCGGCCCGGGTCATAAACACCCGGGCCGTTCATGTGATCCGCGCCATCAGGTTAACCTAACTGTCGGACACGGAGGGAGACCATGGTTAGAAAAGGCTTCGAATAACCAACAAGAAGCCGAAAATGATCAGTGGCACCCCAACAATCAGGCCCACGATGGTGAGGCTTACTAACACCCCTGCGATCATCAGAACCAGGCCGAGGACAGCCCCCACAATTCGACCTGTGACTTCGATGATGCCCACCACCAGGCGCCAGATTAGCCAGAATGGCCAAAGAAACCACGGGACCTTTTTAGATTCGGTCATGTTTTGTTCCTCCACCCAAGTATACGTTGCAGGGCGTAAAAAAGTTTCAAAAAAAGAATATAAATCCTGTAAATATTTGTTAAATAAATCCTCATAATGCGGTCTGAACAAGCTTTACAGAACCTGAATGAATGACATGGTTTCCAGGTCAGGAAAAGTGAGTTTCTTGATTGACGCTTGGGTGCAATTGTGCTATCCTTTGATTATTCCCGTGAACGATAACGATCGCAAAACACATGATCAATCCCTCCTATGCTAAGAAAAGCGTCACGATCAAGGAAGTTGCCCGGGCAGCCGGGGTTTCCGCTCAGACCGTCTCGCGCGTGCTCAATGACCGCCCGGATGTCTCGGATGAAACCCGCCAGCGCGTGCGCGATATCATCAACCAGTTGGGCTACTCCCCCAACATCATCGCGCGCAGCCTGATTCAAGGACGGAGCAACACCATCGGCGTGGTCGGTTATGGCCTGGGCTATTACGGGCCTTCGCGAACCCTGACCGGCGTCGAACGCCAGGCCAATGAGCTGGGCTATTCCACCCTGCTCAGCCTGCTGCGCGAGCCTGACCTGACTGCGGGGGAATCGATTCTCTCGAACCTGTTGATGCGCAAAGTGGACGGCATTATCTGGGCTGTGCCAGAAATTGGTGAACACCGCTCCATCCTGCTGGAGGCGATCCAATCCGCGCCGGTTCCGGTGGTTTTCATTAATATGCAACCGCGAGAAGGCCTGGCGGTTGTGGCGGTCGACAACAACGCCGGCGGACGACAGGCAACCCTGCATCTGCTGGCGCGCGGCTGCCGCCGCGTGGGCATCATCGCCGGACCGGACACCTGGTGGGAATCGCGTCAGCGCGAGGCGGGCTGGCGCTCAGCCATGCTGGAATCCGGTCAATTCAATGAAGATGATCTGCGCCGTCTCAAAGTCAGCGGGGATTGGTACCCATCCAGTGGTGAGCGTGGATTGGAAGTACTCCTGGAACAAAACCCTGAACTGGATGCGGTGTTTGCTTTCAACGACCCCATGGCGTTGGGAGCGCTCAAAGCTGCTCGTCGTTTAAACCGCCGGGTGCCGGATGAAATCGCCATCGTCGGCTTTGATGACATCCCGGAAGCCAATTTTTACACCCCATCGCTGACCACCCTGCGCCAACCGCTGCTCGAATTGGGCGCATCTGCCGTCAGGCTGCTGCACCAGGTGCTCAGCCAACCTGAGAATCCATATATTTTCCCCGAACAGATCTGGCTACAGTCAGAGCTGGTCGTGCGGGAAAGTTCATTACGATAATCGTTCACCCGGCGAAACCTGAACCGGAATCACCTGAATTACTTTCAAAAGGAGCTTTTTATGAAACCTGTTACCCTGGGCGTTATTGTTGGCAATCGTGGTTTCTTCCCCGATCACCTGTGCGACACCGGTCGCAAAACCATCCTCAAGCTGCTGGAAGCCGAAGGCATTCGCGCGATCATCCTGGACGAAAAAATTGGCAAATTTGGCTCCATTGCCACCAACATGGAAGCGCAGGCCTGCGCCGACCTGTTCAAACAGCACCGGGACGAAATTGACGGCGTCCTGATCACCCTGCCCAACTTTGGCGAAGAACGCCCCATCGCCAACGCGCTGCGCTGGTCTGACCTGAATGTGCCTGTTCTGGTGCATGCCTTCTCGGACGACATGACCCGCATGACCATCGCCGACCGGCGCGACTCGTTCTGCGGCAAGATGAGCACTTGCAACAACCTGACCCAGTACGGCATCAAGTTCACCCTCACCAGCCTGCACACGGTCGACCCCGAAACCGATTCGTTCAAAACCGACCTGCGCCAGTTCGTCGCGACCTGCCGCGTGGTGCGGGGCCTGCGCGGCGCGCGCTTTGGCGCCATTGGCGCCCGCCCGGCAGCCTTCAACACCGTGCGCTACAGCGAAAAACTACTCGAACGCTCGGGCATCAGCGTGGAAACCCTGGATCTTTCCGAACTGTTTGGCCGCGCCGCGCGCATCAAAGCTGGCGACGCCCGGTTGAACACCAAGCTGGAAGAAATGACCGCCTACGTGCCCGCCGGGAAAACCCCCAGCGAAGCGCTGACCCGCATGGCAAAGTTGGGCGTGGTCATCGATGATTGGATGACCGAGAATACGCTGCAGGCATCCGCACTGCAGTGCTGGACCGCCATGGAAGAGTTTTACGGTGTGGTCCCCTGCACGCTGATGTCGATGATGTCCAATAAATTGATGCCCTCGGCTTGTGAAACCGACATCGCCGGCCTGGTTGGCATGTACGCCATGGCTGTCGCCTCCGGCAAACCCTCCGCCATCGTGGACTGGAACAACAATTACGGCACCGATCCGGATAAAGCCGTCATCTTCCACTGCTCCAACCTGCCCAAGGACCTGTTCGTCGCCAATAGCATCTCCGTGGAAGACTCCCCGAAGATGGATTACCAGGCCATCATTGCCGGCACGGTTGGCAAAGACAACACCTACGGCACCATTGTGGGCCGCCTGCAGGCTGTTCCTTTCACCTACTGCCGCGTGTCGACCGATGATCTCAACGGGCGCATCCTGGCTTACCTGGGCGAAGGCGATCTGACCGATGACACGCTGAAAACCTTTGGCGGTTACGGCGTGGTGCAGATCAAGAACTTCCAGAAACTGCTCGCCTATATTTGCGACAACGGCTTTGAACACCATGTGGCTATCAACCCCACCAAACTATCCGGCGCGCTGAACGAAGCCTTCAGCAAGTACCTGGGTTGGTCGGTTTACCATCATCAATAGGTTTTAGTGTCAGCGCGGCGGAGAGGTTCTCCGCCGCGCTGACAGAAAATGTGGGATATGATGAACCAGGAGATCCAAACCAAACTCTCCCAATTGCGCAGCCTGCTTTCAAGCCGGGGGCTTCAGGGCATCTTACTGACTCGTGTCAGCTCTTTCGCCTGGATCACCGGTGGCAGCAGCACAGCCATCAATGTCGCATCCAGCTTTGGTGAAGGCGCTGCGCTGATCACCCTCGACAAACAGTACATCCTTGCCAACAATATCGAAACCACCCGCCTCAAGAACGAAGAAAAACTCGAAGAAAAGGGCTGGGAGTTCTTTGTCAGCAACTGGTATGAAGCCTCCACCGCCCTGGATACGCTCGCCAAGGGCTTTAAGCTGGCCAGCGACGCTCCCGCCGCCGGCATGGTGGACCTGGGTGCAGAGGTTTCTCGTCTGCGGGCTGTGCTCCAACCGGTGGAACAGGATCGCTTCCGCGATTTGGGCAGCCGCCGCGCCGCCGCCTCGGTTGAGGCCATTTATGCCGTCCGCCCGGGCATGAGTGAATTCGAGATCGGTTCGCTGCTCTCCAAGGCTTGCCTGGAGCGCGGGGTAGAGCCCATCGTCAATCTCATCGCCACCGACGAGCGCATCTTCTCCTACCGCCATCCAACCTACAGCGACAAGAAGATGGACCGCTACGCCATGTTGGTATTGTGCGGTCGTCGCCTGGGACTGGTGGCTTCCATCACCCGCCTGGTGCATTTTGGTGCATTGAGCGCCGAACTGCAGCGCAAAGCAGAAGCCTGCGCCCGTGTGGATGCTGCCATCATCGCAGCCACGCGCCCCGGTCGGACGCTTGGACAGGTCTTCTCAGACACTCAGGCCGCCTACGCTGCCGTGGGTTTCCCCAATGAGTGGACGCTGCACCACCAGGGCGGTCCGGCTGGCTATGAACCGCGCGAGTTTGTCGGCAATCCGACCAGCACAGACCTGGTTGCGGCAGGGCAGGCATATGCCTGGAATCCTTCCATTACCGGAGCCAAAGTCGAAGACACGGTACTTATTACGGAATCCGGCTCTCAGGTGTTGACCGAAATGCCCGGCTGGCCCGTTTATGAAATCCAAAGCGGTGCGGTTGTTCTTCGCCGCCCGCGCATTCTTGAAGTGATCTAAAACCAAAGCTGCAGGAATGCGTGTGTCTGGGAAGAAATTTGCAATCGGGGTAGACTTTGGGACCGAGTCCGGTCGGGCGGTGTTGGTGGATGTCCGCAATGGCGCAGAGATCGCGACCGCGGTGTATCCATATGCCAACGGTGTAATCGCCGAGCGGCTCCCCGGCACCTCAATCCGCCTGGAGCCGGACTGGGCGCTGCAAGATCCCAACGACTACCTGGAAACCCTCAAGCAGACCATTCCTGCAGTACTCCAACAATCGGACTGTGTCGCCGATGACATCATCGGCATAGGCATCGATTTCACTGCCTGCACCCTGCTGCCTGCGCTCAAAGACGGTACGCCGTTATGTTTTCTCCCCGAGCTGCGCAATCGACCACATGCCTGGGTCAAACTTTGGAAACATCACGCCGCCCAGCCTGAAGCCAATGCGTTGAATGAGATCGCCCGGCAGGGAGGCTTTTCCTTCCTCGACCGTTATGGCGGCAAAATCAGCTCGGAATGGTTCTTTCCCAAAGCCTGGCAGATCCTGAATGAAGACCCGGAGATCTACGAAAAAGCCGACCGCATCCTGGAAGCGGCTGACTGGGTTATCTGGCAGTTGACCGGCGAGGAAACATGCAATTCTTGCTCTGCCGGTTACAAAGCCCTCTGGTCCAGGCGTGAAGGCTACCCGGACAGGGCTTTCTTCAAAGCGCTCGACCCGCGCCTCGAAAATATTATCGAGGAGAAAATGACCCGCACCATCCTCCCGGTGGGAGAACGCGCCGGCAGTTTGAGCGCACAGGCTGCTGCCTGGACAGGCCTGAAACCCGGCACAGCTGTGGCAGTTGCCAACGTGGATGCGCATGTGTCTGTGCCGGCATCCGGTGTGGTTAATCCAGGCAAGATGGTCATGATCATGGGTACTTCCATCTGCCACATGGTGCTGGGCACGGAAGAGGAAATCGTCCCCGGCATTTGCGGCTTTACCGAAGATGGCATCATCCCCGGCTATATTGGCTACGAAGCCGGCCAATCCTGCGTGGGAGATCATTTTGCCTGGTTCGTGGAAAACTGCGTGCCTGCATCGTATCAACAGGAAGCGCGCAGCCGCGGCATTGACGTCCATGCTCTGCTCGAAGAGAAAGCCGCCGCGCTTAAACCCGGCGAAAGCGGTTTGCTGGCATTGGACTGGTGGAACGGCAACCGCTCTGTGCTGGTGGACGGGGATCTGACCGGATTGATTCTGGGCATGACCCTGCGCAC
>JACRAG010000471.1 GCA_016213455.1 Anaerolineae bacterium
ATTACGGCCTGCGCATCGGTAATTTTGAAATGGATTATGCGGACGGTGAAGTTCGCTACAAAAGCAGCATCAACTTTGAGGATCAGGAGCTGTCCCCGGGATTGATCTCCAACGTGATGTATCCGGCGGTCAACACCATGGACCGCTACCTGCCTGGTCTGCTGCGGGTGAGTTATGGTGGCGCGACGCCGCTGGAAGCCATCGAAGAGATTGAAGGGCCGCCCGAAAAATTAGAATAAAATTGATCGTTGTAATCCACGATTGTTTGTTGTACTATAGGGATTGTCGAAGGGAATGGGGGGCCCAAACCAATCGAGCGGTCCCGGTGTACATGACCCTGAAACAATGACGTTCCAAAGAAGCCGCATTCCGATGCGGCTTCTTTTTATTTTGGACCGTGCCGGTCCAGGGAGGTGCTGCAGCCCGCCGAAAAACGAAATCCATTCGTCGCCCGTGTAAACGTTGTTGGAATCTGATCGAGATGAAAGGTGATTGTGATGGCTAAACGTCCTGAACCTGTAATCCCCGACCCGCATAAAGGCCGTGAGGATAAAGACCGCATGGATCTTGCTCCCGATATGCGGCCATTGAATGCCATGCAAGCCCAACGATTGGCTGGTCTGACCGGCCTTTCCGCGCGGGAATTGGTGAAATCCACCCCGCTTGTGCTGGCTGAAAAATACAAGTGGGTCATCGATATACAACAACTGCTCTTTCGCCGTGTTTGCGGAAAAGTGGTCAAGAAAGATCCGGTGACCGGTGTAGAAAAGCCCGTGCCTTTCGCCACTGTGCATGTGATGGATACGGACTGCACGCTCCTGATCTTTGCTCCCTCAGGCTCGCCCTGGGTATGGCATTTCCCCTTACTCTGCTCCCAGGAAGAAATTGCCTCAGTGCGCACGGACGCCTGCGGCAATTTTTGCGTCTGGATCCCGCGTTGGGATATCGACTGGGTTCTGCATTGGCGCAAGCAGCGCATCTGCTTCCCGGATATTTTTGTCAGGCCCAACATCCGCGATTTACTGGATGATCCGCGCTTGCGACCATTCCGCCCGATCCCCTTCCCCTGGCCGCCTGACCCTGAGCCGGGACCGTGGTTTGACCGCGAGATTGGCCCCGGGCCGCGCCCGGTGGAATTGAGCAAGGGCGGCGTGCCGCTGCGCATTGCCAGTGAACTGCTTGGACGGCAGGCGGCGACCCGCCTGGCGGCTTCTGAAGTGCGCTCGGGCTTTGGCGCGGTGGATACCGCCCGCGATGAACTGCTCGACAGCCCGGCTTTTGAAACCCCGCTGGAACCGCCGCTGCCCGAATTCCTGCTCAACCAGGGCGGCTTGAAGGAAAAAGGTGGTCTGGCGGCGCAGATGAACCTGGCGTTGGACCCGAAACTGCTCAACCGTTTCGATCCGAGCCATTTCTTTGGACCGTTCAAGCGCTGTCGCGATATCTTCATCCCGGAATGGACGCCTGTGATGGACGTTCCGGATGTGACCTTCACGGTCACCCAGGATGTGGACAACGATGGCGATGAAGAAACCATTTACGCGGAAGGGTTGTTCAGTGTGCGTTGGGATGCAGGCGCCATCCCCAACCTGAAACTGCAAGCCTGGCCTAACGCTGTGGCGGGAGTCACCTGTGATGTGCCGGATATCCCGTGCGCTTCGCCGGTCATTCTGCTGGCTGGCAAGATGCCGCTGCAAAACCTGGGCGGTGGCGTCGATCCGTATGTGGACGGCGCAGGTTATGCGCGCCGGGTCAACCGGCCTCATCCAAGCGGCGACCCCGCGCAGGTGGTGGCTGGCGCTGGAGCACTCACGCCTTTTGCGGGCAGCTTCCCGTTGTTCGGCTGCAACCACCTGGACGGCGCGGTTTATTACCGGCTGCTGTATGAATACCAGGCGCCGGGCAGTGCGACCTTCACCTCGCCCACGCCCTTCGTCAACCTGTCCTGGCCGCTCTACCGATGGGTGGGCGTGCTGCAAAAACTGGATGTGGTTCCCGACTCCGCGGGCTGGTACACCATTCTGAATGATGCCGACAATTGGATGCCTTCGCACCTGTTGTTGAACTGGCTGACCGGCAATTACGCCGACGGCCTGTATCGCATCAGCCTGCAATTGGGAAATGCCGCCAAAGCGCCCGTGCATACCACGGCGCCGGTTAACCTGCGCCTCAACAATGCTGCCCCATCCGGACCGGCGAACGGCTTTATGGGGCTCTCCTGGCGCGTGGAAGGTGCAGCCGGCTGGACTCCGCTCAGCCTGGTTTGCCCGGTGGTGGCGCGCCCGGTGGGCAAGAACATCGAGTTCCGGGTTTCCTACAGCGCTTCGGCTTCGCACTGGCGCTCGCTGGAGCTTTCCGCTTCCGGCTGCGGTGGCGGGTCG
This sequence comes from Anaerolineae bacterium, assembly GCA_016213455.1. Classification (GTDB taxonomy): domain Bacteria; phylum Chloroflexota; class Anaerolineae; order Anaerolineales; family Anaerolineaceae; genus Anaerolinea. The sequence continues at coordinate 2,382 of JACRAG010000471.1, forward strand.
ATGCAGCTCATCTCGGCTCCGTTGACGGCTTCGCGCTGGCATACCAACCCGTTGATCAACGCTTACTCCGGTGTCGCGGAATATCGCCTGCCGGCGGCGGCGCTGCAAGGGGCATATGCCTTCCACCTGCGGGTGGACAGCCGGGCCTTCAACCCGGACGATTCGGTCGGCCTGGCGGCGGACTGGTACTACAATCCGCTGCATGTGTACAATCACTTCAGCCTGCAGTTGGCGGTGGTGAATGTTTGAGTAGGGCAACCGCTCACTGGTAACGCTGTTGATCCAAGAGCCTCCGTCCCGGCGACGGAGGCTCTGCCTTTTTATCAGGCGGACGGCAGGTATCAAGATTAGATAAAGGTGCTTGGCTAGCCCAACCGCTTTGATATAATCGGTGCGGATGAAACGGCAGCCCGTGGAATGCCGTATACCTTATGATGGTATTTCAGGAGAAAAGTAGGTCATATCGCCACCATGCCAGAAAAATCACTGGACCTGACACGCATTCGTGGGATTTGCTTTGATGTAGACGGCACCTTGAGCGACACGGACGACGTGTGGACTCAGGACCTGGCGGGGTTGCTGCGTCCGGTGAGTTTTATGTTTAAAGGGCGCAATCCCAATCCGATGGCCCGCCGCGTGGTGATGGCAATTGAGTCGCCAGGCAATGCGGTTTTCACGGCTTTAGACGTGCTGCACCTGGACCGTTTCGTAAACCGGTTGATGCTGCGGTTAAAGAACCGGCTGGGTGGGGGCAAACCGCCGCATTTCCAGGTCATTCCAGGCGTGCCGGCGATGTTGAGCAAACTTGCGGCGCGTTATCCGCTGGCGGTGGTCTCCATGCGCGATGAGGATAACACGCTGCGCTTCCTGAATACTTTTTCGCTGCGCTCCCACTTTGGCTGGATTGCCAGCTCGCAAACGACGGTTTATACCAAACCTTTTCCCGACCCGATCCTCTGGGTGGCGCAGCAGATGGGCTGCAGCCAGTCTGAGCTGCTGATGGTGGGTGACACCACGG
>JACRAG010000466.1 GCA_016213455.1 Anaerolineae bacterium
TGAACTCGATGTAGCGGAAACCGTTCTGCGCGTTGCGCACGATCTGGATGTTCGGGTCGCTGCTCAACTGGTCGCGCATGCCCTGTGAAAGGCCGCTGGGGTTGAGCACAATGTCCACCTCGCCGGACTGCAGGGCCAGGTAGGCGGCGTCCTGCGAATAGACCGGGAAGAGGAAGGTGTTAAAGTAGGGACCCCAGGTCAGGTCCAGCACCTTGTCGCCGCCGCCTTCACCGTAGGCGCTGATCTCATACGGGCGGTTCTGGTTGAGCGAGCCGTCGTTGGATTCCTTGTAGGTGCCGTCGGAGAACAATTCGACATGCGAACCGATGAAGGGGAACTGATCGTTGGCGCTGCTTTCAACATAGGCGCCAGACTCCCAGCGTTTGAACTGCATCGGGCCGAAGACCGGCTCACCTTCGTTGGTCAGGGCTTCCAATTCCTGCTGCAGCGGGGTGACCTGGTCGAAGAAATCGGCCGCTTCGGGGTCCAGTGCTTCCGCTTTGGCGAGCACATCCGCCACCTTGGGTGACCAGTAGGCCGAGCTGACCACATTACCGATCAGCGCGCCATAGTTCCAGGTGGGAATGCCCGGCTGGACCTTGTAATAGAACTTGACGGTCAGGTCGTCCACCGCTTCGACACGGTCGAGCACGTCGTTGTTGTACCAGGTGATCCAGTTGCCGCCCAGCGCGAAGGTCAACACCGTATTGGCGGTGAAGGCCACGTCTTCCGCGGTGAGGGGTGAACCGTCGCTCCAGGTCAGCCCTTCCTTGAGCTTGACCGTGCCAACCCACAAATCGCCTTCCTGCACCGGCGCTTCAGGGAAGTCCGCCGCCAGGTAAGGCGCCCAGTCCCAGCGCTGATCGCCAATGGCGAAGAGGGTGGGATAGGACAGCTGCAGCACCACACCGTTCCAGTAGCTGCTGCCGGTGATATCGTTGTAATAGAAGGGGTTGGTGCCGTCGATGTCGGACAGAACGGCCATGCGGATCACATCCGCGCGGTCAGCCGGTGAAGCGGAAGCCGGCGCGGGAGCCGGTTCTGCCGGTTCGGGGGTGGGCGTGACCACCACGATCTTCTCAACCGGGGTGCCTTCGACGACTTGCGTCACCACCACGGTTTCAACCACCGTCTGCGGTTGGCAGGCGGTTAAAAGCAGGCTGAACACCGCCAGGGCGCCCAGCACACGGACGAAAATCCTTCTTTGCATATCCTCTCCTTTGATCAGATGTCATTGGGATTGAAAGGTGTACCCACGTCCACTATAACGACACGGGCGAAAGAGGACACGCCACGATGAAAGGGTCTTACACCGTGCTGAAGTAGCGCAATCCACCCCCGCGCGGTATTGGAGAAGCGCTTCCAAAGGATTGCTTATTGGAGAAAAAATACCCCTCTGGAGAACTGGTTTTACGACGGACAAAAACCCTCTTGCGGAGGGTAAAAATTGAGCCAAAAGCCCAATCCAGCCCGGCCGTTGTGTACTATACTGATGCATGAAGGGACACAACGGTTGAGATGAAGCGATCATTCCACAGCGCCTGCGCGCGATGGCTTTGCAAAGGATCGGCTGCCGCCGCGGCCTTGTTGCTGGCTGCCGGCCTGCTTTCGCCTGCCGCGGTGCTGGCTGGTTCACCCACACCCTACCCGCCTGAGCGCCCCGACCAGTTCGAGCGCATCTCGGTGGATGACGGCCTGTCGGAAAGCGTGGTGCGCGATATCCTGCAGGATCATACCGGCTTTTTATGGATCGCCACCGAAGACGGGCTGAACCGCTATGACGGCAGCCAGTTTGTCATCTTCCGCAACGAGTCCAACAACTACAATTCCATCAGTCACAGCAACATCACCGCCCTGGCCGAAGACCAGGAAGGCAACCTGTGGATCGGCACACTCAACGCCGGTCTGAACCGCTACAACCCCGCCACCGGCAAATTCACCCGCTACACCTATAAAGGCAGCCAGCCCGACAGCCTGGGCAGCAACCGCATCACCGCCCTGCTGGTGGACCACGAAGGCACGCTGTGGGTGGGCACGCGCGGGGGCGGTCTCAACCGCTACAACAGCGCCAGCGGAACCTTCCAGCGCCATCAAAACGACCCCAAACGCGCCGACAGCCTGGCCAGCAACAACATTTCCGCCCTGCTGGAAGATAATGCCGGGCGCCTGTGGGTGGGCACGCCGGTCGGGCTGGAGCGCAAGGACAGCTCCGCCAATGCCTTCACCCATTTCCAGAGCAAGGCCGGCGTCGCCGGCTCCCTGGGCGGCAACCGCGTGACCGACCTGGCGCAGGACGCGCAGGGGCGGGTGTGGGTGGCGCTGCAGGGGCGCGGTCTGGACCGTTTTGACCCGCAGACCGGCCTGTTTGAGCACTTCTTACCCGGCGACTCCAACCCGGATCTGCGCATGGCCAACGACACCACTTCCGTATGGGTGGACCAGGCGGGCGTGGTGTGGGCCGGCACCTTTGGCAGCGGGTTGTGCCGCCTGGACGAAATCGACCGGCGCTTCCATTGCGACACGACCAACCCATACGACGACCGCAGCCTGTCCTCCGATGAGGTTTTCCAGATCTACGAAGACCGCTCCGGCATCTTATGGATTGGCACCTATGGCGGCGGTCTGAGCAAACTGGACCCCGGCTACAAGCTCTTCGAGCACATCCAGGCCAACCCCGCCAACCCCAACAGCCTGTCGGATGATATGGTCTTCGCCATTGTTCAGGACGAAGAAACCAACCTGTGGGTGGGCACCAACTCGGGCGGGCTCAACCGCTTCGACGGCAGCAGCGGCGCGGTCAGCACGTATCGCAACAACCCGGACGACCCGGGCAGCCTGTCCTCCGACGGCGTCCATGCCATCCTGCCGGTGGGCGCCGGCTATTTGCTGGTGGGCACACAGCGCGGCCTGGACCTGCTGGACCCGCTGACCGGCATCGCCAGCCACTTCTTTTTCGACCCAACAGATCCTGCCAGCCAGGTCACAGCGCCCATCATGGGCCTGGCGCGCACCCCGGACGGCAAACTGTGGGCTACCACTGCATCCGACGGGCTTTACCAGGTGCAGATCCCCGGCAGGCAGGTCATCCCCTACCGCAACGACCCCGAAGACTCGGACAGCCTGGTAGGAAACGCGCTGACCGCCATCGTGAGCGACAAGCAGGGCTACCTGTGGATCGGCACGATCAACCACGGCCTGGTGCGCTTTGCCCCCAACA
>JACRAG010000467.1 GCA_016213455.1 Anaerolineae bacterium
CACCATTTGTTGATTTTGTCGAGGCCTTCCCAGGTCGCATCCGGGGTGTACTTGGGATGGAACTGCTTGAGGTAATGTGCCGGCTTCATCAACGGGTCGGCAAATTCCCAGAATCCCTGCGCCATGTAATACGGGTCAATCCACATCGGGCGGTCCACCGACTTCCAGACCACCGTGTACTCATCCGGGAATTCCATGGTGAAGGGCGTGCCGTCGTTGTTGCGCATCCACCCTGGGATCGAGAACAACTTCTGGTCGGGGGCATTCACCAGCTCTTCCCACCAGAACTTCCAGTCCGCCGACGTATAAGGCTCTCCGTCCGACCAGCGTACGCCTTTGCGCAGCTTCAAGGTGAAGGTCTTGCCGTCATCCGACCACTCGTAGCCCTGGGCGAGACCCGGCTCATAACCGGTCATATCGGCGCGCCATTTGATCGGGGGATCGGTGAAGTACATCTTGATGTCGCCATAGTTGTGGTCAGCCGTGCCCACGCGCAGCGTTCCGCCGTATTTCCCGATGGAGTCGACCACCTGAGTTACCGCAACATCGGCGGGCAGGCGTTCTTCCACGGGGGGCAGCGTGCCGGCTTTGACCATATCCGCCAGCATGGGGGCTTCTTTATAAGTCGCAGACATCGCTGCTTCAGGTGTGGGTGTGGTGTCTTTGGCGACAATCGCTTCGGAAGTTGCGGTTGGCTCAACGGGCGGCTGCTCAACAGGCGCCTCAGGGGTCGGCGTCGCTGCAGGAGCGCAGGAAACAGCGATGGCACCAATACCAGCCATGGCGCCCATTTTCAAAAAGGCGCGCCGATCCATAACGAGCTTTCTAATCTTATCCTTCATGATATTCTCCATTTGAACAGGACATGACAGACAGAATCGAATCACTGGAGCCAAACAACAGGGGTATCTATCGCCTCCTTTCACAGAATCGCCATCGCAGGAACCGATACCACACCACTAGACAGAAGTACCATTAATGCTGCCAGACCCCAACCAGATGTATTGCTTGCTCAACAGGCAGTTGGGCCCATCCCTCAGGGTCCACGCCAATGGGTTGTCCATTGACTTTCACCTCGCGGGATTGCAGTTTCACTTTGATGGTCCTGGGCTGGATTGGGTAGGATAAGTCCAACCCGATATCCAATGTAAACGCGCCGCGGTCGCCCGTTTCCAGGCGCAGCGACACAGGACCAAAGCGTGTCGGCGTGTCGCCAAAGTGGATCACATCGCCCGGCTTGCGCCAGGCGGCAGGAACACCAGGTAACAACTCCAAATCATCACCACGCTCAAACACCACCAGGTGGCGCACCAGGCGGATGAACTCCGCCGAAGCCCAGTTGTGCGGCATATCGCCGAATAACTGACCGTGACCGGTCGCCTTCAAGGATTGCTCCTCGCGCCAGACGCGGGTGGGGCTGGCATGATTGGCAAACGCATACAGGTAATCCAGCGCCTTGTCGGGCCGTCCGGCATACAGCCAGACATGCGCGCCAAACGACGCGTTGTAGTTCCACAACGACTGGTAGGGCAGCCAGCCGGTGAGAGCCGGAATGCCTTCCTCATCATCCACCAGGTCGTACAGATGCAGCAGATTCTGCACCAGTTCGTCCTGCGCATCGAAAACCTCGCCGGGGTAAATCGCCTGGCACAAAGCCCAGGTGGCTGAAGCCGGTGTCAGCCGGCTCTCGGCAGGTGTTTGGCGCGGGTAATGGGGGATCCAGTTGTGGTCGCCGCTGTAGGATTTCCACATGGGCAGGTAAGGCGTGCCGTCGGGCAGGCGCTGCATATCGCGCGCCGCGTGCCGGCGATAATCTGCCATCAATGAATCAAAATCCTGGTGAAAGCGCTGCGCATCATCCACCATCCCCAGCCGGTCCGCTGTTTGTGCCGCAGCCTTCAGCCCCGCCAGCGTCCAGAAGACGGTGGTGTATTCGCCGCGCTTCCCACCCAGCCCGCCGTCAGCATAGGCCTCGGGCATCAAGCCGTGACAGGGCGAGTCCACCGGCAGCGCGTAGGCCTGCTCGCGCAGCTGTTCAATGTACCCCACCGCATCGCGGATGACGGGCCAGAGCGTGAACAGGCGCGGGTCATCCTTCATCAACTCGCACTGGCGCACCATGGTGAACAAAGATATGCCGGTTTCCTTGCTGTGATACGGCATCTCGCTGATCGAGCCGTCAGGGTGCACGCGGCGCAGCAGGGTGTCCACACCGCGGTAGGCATCCTCCTGCAGGCCCAGATACATGGCTGCCTCCAGCAGGAAGTGACCGTCCACCACAAACAGGCTGCGGTAACAGGTTGGGCCGACCTTGAAGACCGGCAGGCCGTTTTCAATCTCGCGCGCCTGTAAAATATTGCGCGCGCAGGCGGTCACCATATCCATCAGATCCTGGTCCGGTAGGTGAATCGGCAGGCGCAGGATGGTTAAATCCTGCCAGTACTGGCGCGCTTCAGCATAGGCACGCTGCGCCCAGGCCTCATCCAGCCCGGCATCATCGCGGTAGTTGAGCGGGAAAATCAACGCCCCGCTGCGGCTTTCGCCCCCCTGCAGCACCAACGGCGCAGTGGCAAGCGCAGAAGCAGGCCGAAAACCGGTCGGATTGGTGGGCACCAACGGATATGGCGAA
>JACRAG010000468.1 GCA_016213455.1 Anaerolineae bacterium
ACTCAAATGACTGCAGGCGCCTGAACAGGATATCCGTTTGATTCATATTTTTGTTCATCCCCCAAGTTTGACATATTTATACAAAATTTTCATCCGTTTGGGCCTGCCATTAATCTCGATTGTTCATACTTTTCGGCTATTTGAAAATCCTGTGGGGTATTCAAGTTTGTGAATGCTTTTAAATCTGGCTCAAAAGACCGTAAGGAACTCTCCGGTATCTCCCAAACTCTCACTTTTTTGAGCCAACCGATCAGGGATCGTTCTCCTTCCTCCAGTGCTGTTTCAACCTGGTCCAAGCAAATATCTCGCCGATATACGGAATGCAATGGTTCAAAGCCATCAGCATGTTTTGGTATAGCGATATCAAAAGGTTCGTGTTCCAGGATACTGAGCTGATAGGCCAGCATGGTTGTGTTAATAAAAGGCATATCACAGCCAACCAGAATAAGATACTCCGTCCTCGACGCACTTAAGGCGGTGTACAAACCAACCAAAGGCCCTTTGATGCTCAGAAGGTCTCTGGCTAACGGCACTTGTAAAAACTCATATGTCTCAGGGTGGTTGGTAATGACCAAAAAATTGTCAGTTAATGCCTGGCCCCGAAACACAATCCGCTGGATTAAGGCCTCGCCCATAAAAGGTAAAGCTGCTTTGTCCTTACCCATCCTTACAGAAGCACCTCCTGCGAGGATAGCGAAAGTGACCTGCTCTCTGGAATGGGTCCATTTATCAGGCAAGACCCATTTCTCTTTCTAGCGCATCAGCCAATGCAAGATACTTTTCATGAACCCCCTCGCCTGTTTCCTCGTGCTCAACGTGCTCGAAGCCATCGAACACCTTGTCATGTTCTGCGACCGGAATAAATCTGTTTGCCATCGGGAAAAGGATATTATCTTCCTTTTGAATGTGCTGGCGCAGGAGACTGGCATATCCACGCGCATTTTGAATGAGCATCCGCAAAGCACTGCTTTCACCAGACTCAACCTTTTGGGCCGATTCTCGCATCCCCTTGGTGAAGAGGCGTGCCTGTTCGTGATCAGACAGCATTGCGCCAATCGGGCCGCCTTCTACGGGAATCCCATAACGAGCCATCGTTGTAAATAAAACGCCTTCCTCTTTTCGGTGATGGCAGCCATCCGCGAAACCAGAAATGAGACTGGCCGCCTCTATAAAAAGGCCCACTCGAAGAGCCTTTCCACTCTCCAGGTGATCGGCAGCTGCATCTAAAACGGTCAGCACGCGTTCAATCACGCGGTGTTCGGACATCAAAATTTCTGTCGCTTTCATTCGATCTTCCTCCATTGTTTCTCGGTCAAACGATTTCAAACCCGGTTTTTAGGGTACCCGCTTAGCGAAAGCAATCACATACCCGTCGGAATCCATGCAATAAGCAACCTGATATCCCCAGTCACGGAGTGATAAACCACTCAATTCGCGCGCTCCCGCGGAAATTGCCCGATGATGGAATATCTGTGGATCCTCAACTACCCAGTAATTCTCACCCTGAAACACGTGTTCAGAGGTGTCTGAGACAGGAATACTCAACAATCGAGCGATATTTGCTCGCGGCATAATTCCTAAGACCCAATCTCCCAATTCAAATTCTGTCATCCCAGGTACGTTTAATCGTGGATCAATGCCAAGCACGTACGCGTAAAAATCGGTACTCCTCTGCTGGTCACTAACGTAAAGGATGAATTGCGCGGAGGGTATCAACTCGAGGCCAGGAGAATTTGATAAACTTGAATTAATTTCCTGGATTAGACTGACTAAATCCAAATCATAGTTACAAGCCAAATCTTCCAGCGTTTCAAATTTGGCCATCTCACAACCGACACAAGCCAGCAGCTTTTTATTAAAAAGAGGGATAGCCGCGGGCCAACTCGCTAATAATTGATGAAGATTCGTTTTGGGAGTGATTCTTCCGGACACGATTCCCTCATCTCTTTTTGCTGTAAGATTGGAGCGGGATTTTGAAACGCGATCATCGGAGTTCACATCCGGATTCCTCGATCTTAGGTGATCCCGTCATGCAGTCGCGACTATGTGCGCTTCAAGAAAAGAGCCCGATAGCACCGCCTCTTTTTCCTGATAATACCCCTGCCCGAAACAAGAACGGCAGTAAACCTGGCCTTGAAAGATGATTTCTCGCTCGTTAATGATTTCTTCTCGGCACACCGAGCAATTTACGCGCACACCGGGCCGGCTGACGATCTGTTCAATGGATGGAGATAAAGTCACTGCCATGCTGGAAAACATTACCTCATCCGGCATGGATTGATAGGCGCGCAGTTGGGCAAAGTAATGCCGCGGCTCATCCGGGATATACTTCTGCGCCCGTAAGCGGATATCGATGGCTGGCGCCAGGCGTAAGGCCTCCCCGCTTTTGACGTTGATGAAGGTCGCTCCAACCTTGCCATAATCTTCAATGCGCAGGGTGCGGTGGCCGGGGGTGACCCCGGCAGCGACTTCCAACCCATCCACGAAACAGCCGTCGGTTTCTGCGATGACGAGCAGGGTTTTATCATGCCGGGGGAGTTCCAACCCAAGTGCGGCCGCACCGGCCAGCGCCATGCGCACCCCCAACACCTGGCGAGGGCACAGATGGCTGTGGCGAGCAGATGCCTGCTCAAGAAGCGTTTGGATGTCCGGCAGCATGTTGCTCCTCCATCAATTTCTGAGGCGTACTCATGGGTTTTGGTTCGGCTGTATGCGTTCGCGCCAGCAGGATCGCCAGCCCAAACGAAAGCAGCCCGAGGAGTACGAACAGAAGAAAACCATTGGCATAACCAGGCTGACCCTGACCGGCGACAATCGCGCCCAGCAGCGGCGGTAAGGTGAAACCACCGAAAGCACCCAACCCCCCGACCCACCCGGATGCCCCGCCAACCGCCCGGGGAACCTCCTGCGGCACCAACTTGAAGACCGCGGCATTACTGACGCCCATCCCAACCGCGAGAACAATCACAGCCGTAAGTGACAGGCCAACGCTGGCCGAGATCACCATCATCAGTGATCCGATCAAAGTGACAACGAGAGCGAGCAATATGGTTCGTTCCCCGCCCAGACGGTCCGCGATTTTCCCCCCGACCACGCGCATCAACGAAGCCAGGATGGAATACAGCGCGGTGAATAACCCGGCGGTCACCACGGGTACGGCCAGGAAAGATTTCCAATAGGTCGGCAGCCAGGAGGTGAGGGCCATGAACCCGCCGAAGGTAGTGAAATAGATGGCCACCAGCGGCCAGGTCTTCCAGGTGCGGGCGGAGATGAGCAGGCTTTCCTTGATCATCCCAGAAGGAAACATCTCCTGCCCGTAGGTTTTTGCTGCCGCAACTGCCTGCTCTCGGTTGATACCATTGGCGCGAAACTGGAAATAGGGGGCGTTGCGGCCCAAAAAGTAGTAAAGCACTGTGCCAATGACCAGGAAGATCAGCCAGACCAGATAAGCCCCGGCCATTCCCAGCCAGCCCAACACGAGCGGCAGCAGAAAAGAAAAGATTCCCGGGGCGAGATTGCCCACCCCGGCGTAGGTTCCCAGCGCACCGCCCTGCCTGGATTTGGGGAACCAGTAGGACACCTGCCCGGTGCCAACGGAGAAGGTGGCGATGCCGCAGCCGCTGAGCAAGCCCAGGAAGAAGATTAAGGGGGTGTAGGCGGGGGTCAACCCACCGGGGTAGAGCAAGAACATGACCGAGGTCAGGCCGGCCATTCCGGCGATGGAAATACCCAGCAGCACCAGGAAGGGCTTGCGCCCGCCCACCGTGTCCACCCAGGCAGCGAATGGAATGCGCAGAAGCGAGCCGGACAGAGAGGGCATGGCTACCAGAAACCCCACTGCCAGGGGCGAGAGGCCAATGAGGTCTTTCACTTTGGCCGCGGTCGTGCCGAACAAGGCCACCGCCGCGAAGCCAATGAAGAACCCTAACGTCGCTCCAAAAAGACCCTGGGACGGCGCGCCAATGATCTTGATATCTTTCGGGACGGCACTCATATTTTGTTGTCCCCCGTCCGAGAAAGTTTTCCGGCGGTTTCCGGTTTGCGATTCCAGATCACCAATTGCCAGGGGCGGAAAAGATAGGTGAAGGGATAGGTGGCGATGTGCAGCAGGCGTGAGAACGGGAAAACGGCCAGCAAAAGGAAGAAGTTGACCACGTGCAGTTTGATCAACCAGGGAAGCGGCGCAACCAGGCTGACTCGCGGTTGGAAGGTGAAGATGGAGACCAGATAGGGGGTGAAGATGGCCGTAAACCAGAACGAACCAAAACGGTAGAGGGTGGCGACCAAAACCCCGGTCACCGCGGAAACCAGGAGCAGGACCAACACCACCAGGTCCATGGGGGTGGTGACAGCACGGACACGCTTTTCGCTCAATCGCCGCCAGAGCAAGATGCACAGCCCCGCCAACGCCCAGATCCCCAGCGCGAGTCCGGTCAATTCCAAAAGGTAGAGGCGGATTGGGACCGCGTTCCACAGCATTAACCCTTCTGGCAGCAGCAGGGCGACAAGATGCCCCAACAGGACAGCCAGAATGCCGTAGTGGAAAGAGATCGAGCCCCAATACAGCTTTTTGCGTTCCAACAATTGAGAGGACATGCTGGATACACTAAAGGGGCGATGGATCGAGCGATAAATTGCCACGACAATCCCAATCGCAAGGGCGATGTAAGGGAAAATCACAAATAAGATGGTGTCCCAGATCATGCGGCCTCCTTCTTTAAATTGCTGCACAGTTCCCTGACGGCTTCCAACAAATCGATGTATGGGTTGCCAGGATCGGCGCTGCGCAGGACAGCCAGGATCCGTTGAACAGCCGGCGTTAGGGTCTGAACCAACTCCGGCAGCGGCTCGTCGGTACGCGCCAGGTAGCGTAAAACCGGGGCCAGGTGATCCGGCAGCTCGCCGTCAGTATCCACACCGGTTTCCATCAACACCCGGCTCATCCTGGCCATAAATTCGCCGCGCTGGTAGCTCTCTCCCCAGGTTTGAAACCCGATATATGGCGCAGCAGGCGGGTTGAGATCGAGCGTGCGGGTGTGCAGTTCCTCCCATTCGCCCAATTTCAGCGCGCGGATTTTACTCAGAAACGAACCCAAAGCCTGCTTCTGACCGGCTGTCAGCATGCCTGCCGGCATGTTGTTCAACTCCGATTCCAGGGTTGCAAACTGGCCGGGCTGGGGATAATCAAACGCATCCGCCAGAAGATCGAACGCGCTCAGCGTATTCGTTTCCATTTCATTCACCCCTCTGAGGTGGTTGGAGCGCGCCGAAACCAGCTTCACCCTTGCGCGCCAACGGGTCCGTCCAGGACTCAATCGCGGTTTCACGGTGATACTGTGGGATGACAAAGCGTTCCGCCAGGTTGGGCAGGGTGGTAAGCCGGTAGATCGCCTCGACCTCCTTTGGATTGGTGCCGGCCTCATCCAGCAGTTCCATGGTTTTCCTGTCCACCTCACCCTCCACGCTCTTGCGGCGCATATAGGTGCGAACGGCCAGGAGCTTGCGCAAGATCCCGCGAATGACCGCCTCATTGCCCCCCGAGAACAGATTAGCCAGGTATTGGATGGGCAGGCGGGCGTCGTCCAAATGGTCAAATAACTCGAAGTCGCGCGAGTCCGGAGATATCTTCAGCTTATACAGCTCTTCCTCGACGACGCTCACCACCGGGGATAAGGGCGGGATGTAATACATCATCGCCATCGTGCGGTATTCCGGGTGCAGCGGGAGCGCCAGCTCCCAAACTTTGACGAACTTGTAAGCGGGGGAATTTTGCGCGGCGCTGATCCAACTGTCCTCGATGCCGTTCTTGCGTGCGGCGGCAATCACCTCGGGATCAGATGGATCGAGAATGACCGCGCGGTGGGCTTCAACCAACTGATCATCGGGCACCATGGCCGACTGCGGGATGCGGTCAGCGTCGTAGAGCAGCACCCCCATGTAGCGGATGCGCCCCACGCAGGAGTGCGCGCAAGCCGGGGCCTGGCCGGTCTCCAGGCGAGGGAAGCACAGGAGGCACTTCTCCGACTTGCCGGTCGACCAATTGTAATAGACCTTCTTGTAGGGACAGGCCGCCACGCACATCCGCCAGGCGCGGCACTTGTTCTCGTTTACCAGCACCACCCCGTCCTCAGCGCGTTTGTAAATTGCGCCGGAAGGGCAGGCCGCCACGCAGGCCGGGTTGAGACAGTGGTTGCAGATGCGCGGCATGTAATTGAAGACAATGCGCTCCAGCTCCTGCATCTGTTCACGCACGCTTTCTGGTACGCCGGCCATGTTGGGATCGTTCCAGGCGTAGGTGTTCGAACCGCCCAGGTCGTCATCCCAATTCGGGCCTCTTTGAATATTGATCGGCTCTCCGGTGACCATCGAGATGGGGATGGCGGTCGGCTGGTCGTTCGAGGCGGGGGCATTGAACAGGTCTTGATACCGAAAAGTGAACGGCTCGTAATAATCATCCATCTCGGGAAGCGAGGGATTGTAAAACAACTTCATCAACCCGCCCAGTTTGGAGTGCAGACGCAAACGGAGCGTCTTTCCGTCATATACCCATCCGCCGTTAAAGCGCTCCTGGCTTTCCCATTGGGTCGGGTAGCCGGTGCCTGGGCGGGTCTCAACGTTGTTCCACCACATGTACTCGGCCCCTTTGCGGTCCGTCCACAGGTTCTTGCAGGCCACCGAGCAGGTATGGCATCCAATGCACTTATCCAGGTGAAAAAGCATGCTCATATGAGCGCGAACGTTCATTTGGCCTCCTCGGTCTGGCTAAAATCCGGGCGTCTCAATCCGGCGGACAAAAACAGTGGTGTCGCGGTTGACCCCGGTTGGACCCCAATAATTGAAAGCATAGGTGAACTGGGCATACCCGCCGGACATCAGCACCGGTTTGAGCCGGGCGCGGGTGAGGCTGTTGTTCATCCCGGCCCGCTTGCCACGCGACGGAGATTTGGGAATGCCCACGGTGCGTTCGGTGGCGTGATAAATGAAGACAGCGCCCGCAGGAAT
>JACRAG010000469.1 GCA_016213455.1 Anaerolineae bacterium
GTTGCTGCCGGAGCCGAGTTTGCAAATGGGCGGCGCGGACACGTCCGCGGGCTGAATGGCTGGCCGGCGATGGTAGGAGACCTGCATGCCCCCGCCCAACTCACAGGTGGCGAAGGGGTAGCGCTCCAGGTAGGCAATGTCGATCATGTCGCGGCGGCGCAGCAGGTCTGCGCCGATCAGGTCGTCGTTGCGGATGGGTGAAAACAGGTACTGCTTGCGGCATTCGCGCGCCCAATCCGACACGTCGCGGTTCCAGAAGGCGTCCGGATAGCCGCCGAACAAGGGAATGACCTCATCTTCAGGCACCGCCGCGGGACCCCATCCGGTCATGGTGTAGAGCGGCACGTCGATGCCCACATCCTGGGCGAGTTTCTTGAGGGTGAGGATGTGTGCGGCGTCCTGGATCAACTCGTTCTCCAGCTGCACACCGATCACCGGTCCGCCGTCCTTCCACAGCAGTCCATCGAGCTGGCGGGCGATCTGCGCATACAGGCGGCGCACCTGCGCCAGGTAAACCGGGTTGTCCTGGCGTACCTGTTCGCCGCACAGTTCCAGCAGCCAGTCGGGGAAGCCGCCGTTGCGGCACTCGCCGTGCGCCCAGGGACCGATGCGCGGGTAGGCCAGCAGGCCCAATTCGGCGCACAATGCGATGAAGCGGCGCAGGTCACGGTTGCCGCTCCAATCCCATTCGCCTTGCAGTTCTTCGTGATGGATCCAGAAGATGTAGGTGGCGGCGATGGTGATGCCGCCGGCTTTCATCTTGAGCAGCTCGGCGCGCCAGCCTGCCGCGGGGTAGCGCGAGAAGTGGAACTCACCCATCACCGGCAACCAGGGCTGACCGCCCAGGGTCAGGCAGCGGCTGTTGGCGTTGATCTCCACGCCGGCGGGGTTTGAGCCGCCCATGCGCAGGTGCCCGCTGATCACGGGCCGGTCAGGTTGAGTCAGGTCGATGATGGATTGGGGCATGGCGGGCGGCGCTCCTTGTGCGGGACTGGGGAGGGGTCTGCGGGTTAGTTTTGCGACAGGTGAAGCACGTTGTGCACCAGCGGCTGCAGGCGCTGCTGGATATCGTCCCAATCGTGCTCGATGGTGACAAACACGGAGCCTTCCGGTAGGGTCAGGTTTTGGATGCCGAACACGGCGCCGTTGGGCCACCCCTCGCCGGCGGGAGCGACGCGCATCTGCACCGATCCGAAGGCGGTCGCCAGCGGGTCCAGCAGGGTGGTTTTGTAATAGGGCAGGGCTTCGGCTGTTTGACCGCCGTGAGCCACCAGCCCGACCGGCTTGCGGAAAAGCGGGGAGCGGTAGGCGTTGTCTTTGCACCAGTTCAGATAGACCATTTCTTCCAGCTTTTCCAGCAGCATCATCATCTTGGAGGGCAGGGGTGCATAGTGCGGGCAGACCACAAACACCGCATCGGCGGCGATCATGTGTTCGTACACGCGGTTGAAGGCGTCGTCGCGCACGCAGCGACCGGTCGAAAGGCATTTACCGCACATGCGGCAGGGGTTCAGTTCGTAATCGATCAACGGCAGGATGGTAACCTGGGTGTCTGGCCCCGCCTGGAGACGGGCAAGCTCGCCAATGATTTCGCAGGCGCGGGTGGAGGCGCTGTGCTGGCGCGCAATTTCTACATTGGATGCGGAGATGCAGGTGATGTTCATGAAAAGGCCTCGGTTCGATGGTTTTGTTCGTGCAAAATGATCGTCATGTGCAGCCGGGTGGCGTCTCTGCGTGGGTAAACCCCGCGATCTGCTTCGGGGGGGATGGAGTGTTTTCCAGCTTTTCCAGGGGTCTTGAAGAAAAGCGTCACCTCAGCCACGGCTGTTCGCAAAGTAGCTTGACAATCCTGGGGTTTGGGGTGTTACACCCCAAATATTCTTATGCCCCCTTTCCTGAGGGGGCGGCGGCGAAGCCGCGGGGGTGGATACAGGGATAATCGCAGACTTTGCGAATAGCCCTGTATCCACAGCCCCAATCATACCTGCAAATGGCGCGCGCGGTGATACAATTCAAGGCGATTCCCCTCGATTTCATGGCAACGCATCCCCGTCACAAGGGATTCATTTTTATTGGAGCATGAAGCATGACGTATCTTCGCCGCCTGCAACAAACCCCACGCGAGTTGGTTTTGTTCACCGCCGCCTCCATGGTGATGGGCATTTCCTACAGCATCATCGATTCGACCTTCAACAATTTCCTCAATGAGCGTTTCAGCCTGACCGGGTTCCAGCGCTCTTTCATGGAGTTCCCGCGCGAACTGCCAGGGTTCCTGGTGGTGTTCATCTCCGCCTTGTTGTGGTTCCTGTGCAGCCGGCGGTTAGGCGGTTTTGCCATGCTGCTCTCGGCGGTCGGCGCGGTGTTGATCGGCTTTCTTTCGCCCAACTACGGCATCATGGTCTTTTGGCTGTTCCTTTACAGCATGGGGCAGCACCTGTACATGCCCCTCGCGGCGACCATCGGCATGGAACTGGCTGAGGAGGGCAAAACCGGGCAGCGCCTGGGGCAGCTCAACGCGGTGCGCAATATGGCAGCCATTCTGGGCAGCTTCCTGGTGTTTGTGGGCTTTCGCTTCCTGAACTTTCGCTTTGAAGTCACCTTTGCGCTGGCGGCGGTCGGATTCTTGATCACGTCGGCGCTGCTGTTTTCGATGAAGCGCGGTCGTCCCCAGCCCGCCGGGTTGTTTTTGAAGATGCGCAAGCCGTACACGTTGTATTACGTCCTGGCGGTGCTGTACGGATCGCGCAAACAGCTCTTCATCACCTTCGCGCCCTGGGTGCTGGTGACCATCTTCAAGCAGCCCACGCAGCTGCTGGCGACGTTGATGACCATTGGCGGGGTGATCGGCATCCTGTTCCAACCGCTGCTGGGCTGGATGATCGACCACTTTGGCGAGAAGCTGGTGCTGGCATCGGAGGCGGTGCTGCTGGTGTTCGTGTGCTTTGGCTACGGCTTTGCGCGCTCGGTGTTCCCTGAAACGACCGCTTTCTTTGTGGTTTGCGCCTGCTACCTGCTCGATCAGATTTTGATGTCCGTCGGCATGGCGCGCTCGACCTATATGAAAAAGATTGCGCTGGATCCGGAAGATATCCAGCCGGCGCTGACCGTGTCGGTGACGATTGACCACATCTTCTCGATTGCAGTGGCTTTGCTGGGTGGGTTGATCTGGAACACGTTTGGTTTCCAATACGTGTTCCTGATGGGGGCAGGCATCGCTGTGGTGAATTTCTTCACCGCGCTGCGCATCCGCCTGCCCGCGGCAAAAGTGGAACCGGCTGCCACGCCCGCGGAATAGCGGGTTCGATATCAACGCTGTATCAAAAATCCACCAAACCTGTTCGGGGTTGGTGGATTTTTCACTATAATAAATCTATGAATCCCTTCACCACGATCGATTTCTTTTATCTGGCCTGCGCTGTGATTGGCGCAGTGATGTTCATTGCGCGCGCTGTGATGGGGGCGTTCGCCGGCGATGCGGGCGATTTTGACGGCGATGTGGGCGCGCATGATCTGGCTGGCGACGCTGCGCTGCAGGATCCAGGGGTCGGGCAACCCTTCCACTGGTTTTCCTTGCAGGGGCTGACCGGTTTTTTCATCATGTTCGGGCTGGTGGGTCTGGCGCTTTCGCGGGCCGGCTGGCCGGTGATGGGCTCGGCGCTGGCCGGTTTGCTGGCTGGCGGAGGAACGATGCTGGTGGTGGCTTACCTGCTTTATTCGATGCAGCGCCTGCAGGCGGATGGCAACCTTCGCATCATGAATGCGGTAGGCAAGGAAGGTACGGTGTATCTGACCTTCAGCGAGGCGGGGCAGGGTCAGGTCAGCCTGGTGGTGCAGGGATCGCTGCGCCAGTTTGATGCGGTCTGCGCTGCCGGCATGGTCATTCCCACGGGCGCCAAGGTGCGCGTGGTGCGGGTGGTTTCTGCCCGGGTTTTGGAAGTGGAACGCATCGAGTGAGCTTCGTTGCGTATGGTAACCATTCTTTTTGTTTTGTGATGAAAGGACAACCCTGATGGATCTCTCCTCATTTCTTGGGCTGGTTGCCCTGGCGGCTTTCATAATTGTGGTGTTTTCCACACTGGTTTATTTTGTCGGGCGCTACAAACGCTGTCCGTCCGATAAAATTCTGGTGATTTACGGTAAAGTGGAACAGGGTAAGTCCAGCCGGTGTATGCACGGCGGCGGCGCCATCGTCTGGCCGGTGATCCAGAACTATGCTTTCATGAGCCTGACGCCCATCACCATCTCCATTCCGCTGCAAGGTGCGCTGTCACAGCAGAACATTCGCATCAATGTGCCCAGCACCTTCACGGTGGGCATTTCGACTGAGTCGGCGATTATGACCAACGCAGCCGAACGCCTGCTGGGCCTGGAGCAGAAGCAGATCGAAGACATGGCCAAGGAGATTATCTTCGGCCAGCTGCGCCTGACGGTCGCCTCGCTGACCATTGAGCAGATCAACCAGGACCGCGAGAGTTTCCTGGAAGCGGTGCGCAAGAACGTTGAGCCTGAGTTGAACAAAATCGGCCTGTACCTGATCAACGTGAACATCACCGACATCACCGACGAATCGGATTACATCGACTCGATCGGTAAGAAAGCTGCCTCGGAAGCGATCAACAAGGCGCGCGTGGATGTGGCGGTGCAGGAGAAGATGGGCGCCATCGGTGAGGCCGAAGCGGTGCGCGAGCGTGAGATCCGCGTGGCGGAGAACCTGGCGCAAGCCGAAAAAGGCCGCAAGAGCGCCGAGGCGGACCAGCGTATCTTCGTCCAGGAGCGCGAAGCCGAAGCCGTGGATGGTGAAAACCGCTCCAAGGCGTCCATCGCGGCGGCCAACTCCACCCTGGCAGTGCGCGAGGCGGAAGCCAAAAAGCTGTCCGAGGTGGCCCGCCGCACCGCCGAAGTGGAGATCCAGAAGGCGCAGTATGCCGCGGAACTGGAACGCCTGACCGCGCAGGAAGTGGTGCAAAAAGAGATCGACAAGCGCAAGGTCGAAATTTCTGCGGAAGCCGAAGCCGAGCGCATCCGCCGCGAGGCGCGGGGTACTTCGGATGGCGTGCTGCTGCGCTACCAGGCGGAAGCGGAAGGCTTGAAACTGCTGCTGGAGTCGAAGGCGGAAGGTTACCGCCGGCTAGTCGAGTCGACGGGCGGTGACGCCCAGGCTGCTGCCACCCTGCTGCTGATCGAGAAGATGGAAGAACTGGTCAAGTTGCAGGTGGAAGCCATTTCCAATATGAAGATCGACAAGGTGACGGTGTGGGACTCGGGCGCCAACGGTCAATCCTCCACGGCCAATTTTGTCTCCAGCCTGATCAAGACCATCCCTCCGCTGCAGGATGTGGCGGGCATGGTGGGTGTCGAGCTGCCCGATTACCTGGGCAAGATGAAAGAGACACCCGCTGCCGAAGACGGCGCTGGAAAATAGCGGCGCGATGCTGGCAAGTCGTTGATCGAATCCGTGATGAGTGTGCTATGATGAAATTAACCATGCAATACCGGTGATTTCAACATCCTGGGCGGGTAAGAGCGCCTGGTTTAACTTATTGCGAAACAACCCGCCCTATCCTGGGGCGGGTTTTGTTTGCTTTGGGAGGTGCGCCATGACCGTAATCACGATTTCACGTCAATACGGCAGCGGAGGGGATGAAATTGCCGAACGGGTAGCGAGTATTCTGGGATTTCGCCTATTCAGCAAGCTCCTGATCCAGCGGGCTGCGCAGGAGTCCGGTCTGGCTGGCGAGGAAGCAGTGGATTATTCCGAGGATACCTATCGCGTCAAGAATTTCATCGAGCGGATCACCCACTGGCCGGTGCCGATAGCGACCATTTCTGTGCCCAAGAT
This sequence comes from Anaerolineae bacterium, assembly GCA_016213455.1. GTDB lineage: Bacteria > Chloroflexota > Anaerolineae > Anaerolineales > Anaerolineaceae > Anaerolinea. Next base: position 5,840 of record JACRAG010000469.1, read on the forward strand.
GATGCCGGATGGAGAGGTTGGCTCAGAGAGTCACATCCTGCATGATGATCTGGCGATCAACCTGGTCGAAAAGGCCGTGCGGGCAGCCTATGCGGCTGGCGGAATGGTCATCGTTGGCCGGGGTGGTCAGGTGATTCTACGCGACCAGCCGGATGTTCTGCATGTGCGCATCGAAGCTCCCATGGAAGATCGGGTTCAGCGCATCAAGGAGCAGATCAAGCGCGAGCGCGGCGAATTCCAGGCAGACATCATCTTGCGCCGCAAGGCCCAGGATTTGATCGTCACGCGCGACTACACCTCGGCGGATTATCTCCGCCAGTACTACTCGATCAACTGGGACGACCCGAGCCTGTATCACATGATCCTGAACACGGGCAAACTGAACGTCGATCAGGCTGCCGCTGTGGTGGTCGAGCTGTTCCATCAGATGGAGGGCGTGCGGCCGGTAGTTGCATAGCCTGAAAGGTTAACCTAATCCACGCGCTGGATTGGTCCAGCGCGTGGGATTTTTGATTCCTGCGTGGGCGTTTTATCCCCGCTTTTTCAACCAGTCCAGCAGATCGGTCACATCCCAGGTATTGATCACCTTGTCGGGGGTCAAGCCGGCGCGGCGGGCGACCGACACCCCGTAGAGCATGTCGTCCATGCCGTTTGGGGCGTGCGCGTCGGTGTTGATGGTGATGGGGATGCCCAACCCGGCGGCATGGCGGGTGTGCGCGTCATCAGCGTCCAGGCGGGCCGGGTTGGCGTTGATCTCCAGAGCTGTGCCGTGCTGCACCAGCGCCTCATAAACCGCGGTCCAATCCAGGTCTGCGCCGGCGCGATCCGGGAGCAGCCGCCCGGTGGGGTGGGCGATGAAATCGACATGCGGGTTGCGGATGGCGTTGAGCAGGCGCGCAGTGATTTGTTCGCGCGGCTGGCGCAGGCTGGCGTGCAGGGATGCGATCACCAGGTCGAGCTGCGCCAGGATTTCATCCGGGTAATCCATCTGCCCGTCTGAACGGATATCCACCTCTGCACCCTGCAGCAGGCGAATCTGGTCGCCCAGGCGGGACTGCACGGCGTCCAGCTCGGCGCGCTGGCGCGCCACATCTTCGGGCTTCATCCCGCCGACGATGCCCAGGTAACCGGAATGATCGGTGATCGCCAGGGCTTTGTAACCGCGCCGGATGGCA
>JACRAG010000465.1 GCA_016213455.1 Anaerolineae bacterium
TACAGTGCCATGTTCGGCGGCGCACTGGCAGAGGAATCCGGTTGGCGCGGCTTCGTGCTGCCGCGTTTGTTGGAGCGCATGGCGCCGCTGTGGTCTTCGCTCCTGCTGGGGCTGGCGATCGCCGTCTGGCAGCTGCCGCTCTTTTTCAACGGCACCTATCCCGCGTCCGATTTCAACGGGGCTGCCATGCACCTGACCTGGACGGTGCTGCTCACTTTTGTATACACCTGGTTCTACTTGAAATCCAGGCGCAACGTCTTCATCACGCTGCTGCTGCACGCGGGGTACGCAGCATCGGTGGCATTTATCGCCACCACCCTGCTGACCCTGGTTGTGATGGCTGTCGTGGTGGTGATCCTGGTCATCGAAAGCCGGTTTTGGCAGAAAGCCTGATGTGGCAAAAAGCCAAAAGTGGCTGAAAGCCTGAGCTTCAGCAGACAGATTCAGGAGGATCGAGTGAAAATTCTCTTCATCGGCGGCACCGGTTTGATCTCATCAGCCTGCTCGGAACTGGCCCTTGCGCACGGCCACGAACTGTACCTGTTGAACCGCGGGCAATCCACCAAGTATCCGCTGCCCGAGAAAGCCGTCCTCCTGCAGGGCGATGCGCGCAATGACCCGGCCGGCACAGCCCGGCTGCTGAACGACCACACCTTCGATGCGGTGGTGGATTGGGTAGCCTATACTCCCGCGCACATCGAGGATGACCTGCATCTGTTCTCGGGAAGAACAACCCAGTTCGTCTTCATCAGTTCAGCCAGCGTGTATCAGAAGCCGGTCAACCATTACTTGATCACCGAGTCGACCCCGCTGTCCAATCCCTACTGGCAGTACTCCCGTGACAAAATCGCCTGCGAAGAACGTCTCAACCAGGCTTACCGCCAATCCGGGTTTCCCATCACCATCATCCGCCCCGCCCTCACCTATGGACCCTCGCAGATCCCCATGTGCGTGGGCAGTTGGGCACATCCGTACACGGTGGTAGATCGCATGTTGCGCGGTGAAAAGGTGATCGTGCCCGGCGACGGCACCTCCCTGTGGACCGTGACCTGGAATGGCGATTTTGCCAGAGGGCTGTTGGGACTACTCGGCAACCGGCAGAGCCTGGGGCATGCCTTCCATATCACATCGGATGAGGTTCTCACCTGGAATCAGATCTACGAAGAGCTGGCGGTCGCGTTGGGAGTGACCCCAAACTTCATCCATATTCCTTCGGACCTGATCGCCGCGTATGAACCGGGGATGCTGGGCAGCCTGGTCGGTGACAAATCTCAAAGCGTGGTATTCGACAACAGCAAAATCAAACGCTTTGTACCCGGCTTCCACGCCCCCACCCCGTGGTCTGTGGGCGTACGCCGCGCGTTGGCCTGGTTTGCCGCGGACCCATCGCGATGCACGATCGATGCGCCTGCCAATCAATTGTGGGACCGGATCATCGCCGCATACGAGACCGCATTTCCCCAATAATCATCCCCGGCCAACCGACACCAAAAAAGCCTTCTGTGTATAAGCTGCAGAAGGCGTTTTTGTATTTGAATGAAGGGGTATTAAGACTTACCGAATACCTTGCCTGGTTGCCAGGGCGTGCCCAACGCGGGCAAAATCCACCGGTCCAAACCCAGCCAACCGGCTGTCTTCCAGGCCAGGATTAACAGGATGGCGATGGTAAAGAGCACAGGATTGATGCTGGCTGTGCCTGCCATCATGAAATTCCAGTTCATGAAACCGCCCAGGAAGGCCGCGATCCCGGTAAACACCCCCAGGATCAGAGCAATTCCGATCAGAATCTCACCTGCCACGACCAGCTTGGCGAACCAGGTGTAAGAACCGCTGTCCAACAGAGCCTGCAAAAAAGAACGATACCAATCAAAGGCGACGGCTGGACGGGCTGGCGCTTCGGGGATCAGGACAGCGCGTTCCCAAAAGCCCTTCAGGGCTTCGCCGGTTTGCACCCAGGCCGGGTTGGAGGACTTACCAAAACCGGACATGAACCAGGTGTAGCCCAAATAGACGCGGGCTACCAACCACAACCACGACCAACGCGGGTCGTTGAACAGCGTGTTGACCCAGGGTGGGTCTGCAAAAGTCACACGTGTGGCTTGCGACTGTGATGCCATATGATTAACCTCCTTTTTGGATTTTCACCATTAGAATACTCCGATTAAACGGCGACCGATAGTAACATTTGTCACATTATTGATGATGGCGGTAAATGTTGTATTAATACAGGCTAACAAACACATTTGAAAATCAAAAACGAGCGCAAAAAGAGCTCGTTTACGGTGTGGTCGCGGAGGGACTCGAACCCCCGACCTGTTGTATGATACGTGGTATGGAAAAAGGCAACCGGAGACCGGATATCTGGCAAAATTGGCAAAACATCTTGTCTACGGTAGAAAGTATACATCAGGCTGAAGGTTTTAAAATATCAAGATACAAATACCTTCCTATCACCATGCTTGGTTCGACTATTTAACTAGGCTTCGATCTACCTCATACATCACATTGATCGTTTGAAAAATGATCCGTCGAGCATCTTCCCAGACAAGAGGTTTACCTTCTTTTTGCGCCCCATGCTCTTGACGTTGGATAAGGTCGCTTAATCCACCCCAATAAGCAACAAGAGCTTCCAAAAACTGACTTTCTGCACTTCCTAGATTGCCCGCCTGACTATTTATAACAGTTCTTAAATTGGAAATTGTTGAATTTGAGCCCTTGCAGCTAATCGGCAGATGGGAATTCTCCATTAATGATGTAAAAAAGTCTAACGTTGCCTCTCTGCATAGGTGGCCGATCGTCGTTAAGTGTGCCTGGCTATCTTCTCCCCATAACAACACCTCAGCCTGTGCCCACTTTTGAAATGCATTCGGATAGCGTGCCTGAAAATTCTCTGCATCCAAGTATTCGTGCATAGATATTTCTACACGCTTTTCTGAATTCCCAATCTTCTGTTGAAGGTATTCATAATAACGAAAACCCAAAGGTGTTACATCGAAATCGATCATCCTAAATGAGCCATAACTTCCAGCAAGAAGGTTTGCTTTCATAAGGATTTCAATATCTCCATAATAAACAGTAAATGGAGGTTTAATAGCGGGATGAA
>JACRAG010000047.1 GCA_016213455.1 Anaerolineae bacterium
CACGTCGAAGGTGCGCAGAATTTCATCCAGCGCAGCCGCGTCGTTCTCGCTCATCAGGTTCACAATCACCGTGACCAGCATGGAGGTTTGATACTGCTGTGGACGGGCCGAAAGCACCACCATGGTATTGTTGGCGCCAGCGCAGCCCTCAAACACATCATACGCGCCTTCATAGGCGCTGTCCACGTAATCATAACGACCCGTAAAGGTGCAGTCACCTTTGAAGGCATCCCGGTAGGCATCCAGCAGTTGAACATAACCAGCCAGCTTGGCCACATCATCCGAAGCGCCAAAGAACACGCCTGGTTCTTCGTAGGTATTGTTGAACGCATCCACACTGGGGGCAGCCGTGATGGCCGCGCCAATCACTTCACCGTCCATCACCCAGTTGGAGCCGTCAATTTCTGCCCACTCCGCGGGAACATTCATCTGGATGGAACCACTGTCATCCTGCACTGTGACATAGCCAGTATAGTTTTCTCCACTCTGCGCCACGTCTGCTTCCAGCTCATTGGCGAATGAGAAACTGGTCTCCAGTTTGTCGCCATTCAACTGACCCGCCAGGTATTCACTGGTGTTGAAGCGCAGCACTTCCACCGACATGGTGGCCTCCGCATCGCGGGTGCGCAGGATATCACAATAATCCTTCATTGTGCCGTCGGTCGAGAGGATCAGGCCTTCGAGCTGGGTGATGATATCGCCGCCTTCGAGGCCGGTCTTGTCAGCCGGGGACCCGGATTTAACCGAGGAAACCCAGATGCCCGACAGCGATCCATCTTCTGAGGTCACAGCCTGGCCGTTGATGCCGATCGATTCAAAATCGCCCTCTTTCAGAGTGTCGATCACCTTCAACGCATCCTGCGCCTTGATGGCGTAATTCTGGTCGAACTGATCGTTGCCGGCGTAGTTGATCCCGACCACAGCCCCGTTTTCATCCACCAGGGGGCCGCCAGAATTACCGCCGCGAATGCGGGCGTCATGTTCAATCACCGAGGGCACCGAAGCCCAATAGCTCTCGCCGTCAGCTTTGGCTTTGCTGACGATGCCTTTGGTCAGGGTGTATTCCGGATCGCCCAGAGGGAAACCCGCTGCGTACACTTCAAGACCGGGATCCACAGAACCATCATGGAAATCGAGGTAAGGATACCCGTCGCCTTCGATATCGATCACCGCCAGGTCCCAGCACTCCGACACGCCGAGAATCTTGGCGTTGCGCGGCTCGCTTTCACCGCCAACCCACACCTTGATCAACGCCGCGCCCGTGACCACATGGTTGTTGGTCACTGCGATGCCTTCCGAATCAATGATGAAGCCCGTTCCACGACCGGCCGCATTGTACAGCGTGCCGACCTGCGGATCGACAAAGGTGCCCTGGGCTTCAATTTGTACGGTGGCCTGTTTGACATTCTCAACGCCCGTAATCGCGCCGCTGGCAGGTTTTTCAGGCTCGGGCGCGGTCGTAGCCGTGGCGGCAGGAGCCTCGACGGGTGCATCGGTCGGAGGTGCGGCAGGCGTCGGGGTGCTGCTGAATGAGCAGGACATGGTCACCAGAGCAATAACGATGATCACCAGGAAAATTTGTTTGCGGTACATACCTTCTCCTCTAAGGTTGCAATCAGTGGGTTTCGGTGATTTCATGAAAGATGGGTCTACTTTCATGAAATCCGGGTTGATCCGGCATTTATAAGATCTATTTTAGAACATTTCTCAAGAATTACCAACCGGGATTCTTTGCATCCCTGTAAGCTGATTAACCAATCTGGGGCGGACCCCCGTAGGTTCATTCCGCCCCAGCATTCTTGCATGATGACCAATTCCCGGTTTATTTCCTGGCCGCTTTGACTTTGACTTTCTCCTCACCATCATTCTTCTCGTCCAGGTAATAACCGTACGGCGCATAATAGCGGTAATCGCCATAATAGCCCATGCGGCGGTTGGTGACCCGGTTGAGCACCACCCCCAAAATGTTGCCTCCGGCGATGAGGATACGTTCGCGCATCACCCGGGTGATGCCCCGGTTGGTGTGCCCTGGGCGTACGACAGCCAGCACCCCATCCACTTTGGAGGCAAAAATCATGGCGTCACTCACCAGGAAGGGTGAGCTGTCGATGATGACATAATCCGCCAGCGGTTTCAAATCCTCCAGCAGGTTCTCGACATTTTGCGGCGTCAGAATCTGGTCTGGAAGGCGGGTTCCTTTGCCAACCGGCACCACATGCAGGTTGGAGTCGCCCCACTGGTGCATCGCCTTTTCGGGCGGCACCGTGCCGGCCAGCAGATCCACCAGGCCGCAGTTTTCATCCACATCAAACAATTCATGCAGTGAAGGCTTTCGAATGTCGCCGTCCACCAAAATGACGCGCTTTCCGCCTTGCATGAAGCTGACCGCCAGGTTGGTTGAAACCGAAGTCTTCCCGTCGCTCTGTTCGGCGCTGGTGATCAGGATGGTCTTCAGGTTATCTTCGCGGCTCATCAATTCCAGGTTGGCCCGCAGCGAGCGGAACGACTCGGCCACCAAGGAGCGCGGATGGTTCGCCACATATGGTCTGCCGCTGAATTTGCGCCCCACATCCGCCAGGTACCCCAGAATGGGCCGGTCGAAGATCTTCTCAACCTCTTTGGGGTCCTGGACCGTCTCGTCCATAAAATTGAGCAGATAAGCGCCGCCGATGCCCAATGCCATGCCGGCAATCGCGGCCAACGCCACCAGGATATACTTGTTCAAACCGGTCGGTTGTGTCGGCAGCGAGGCGGCTTCCAGCACCTGAAGTGTGTTGGTCGCGTTGGGTTTGGCGTTATCCAGCAAACTGGTGTAGTTGCTGCGCAGCAGGGTCAGTTTCTCCTGCAGCACGCGCAAATCTTCGCGCGCCACGGTGACATCCTTGGCGCTGGTCAGGCTGCCCAGACTCGCCTGCTTATCGGCAATTTCATTCTCTGTGGCAACGATCTGTTCCTGCAGTTTTGCCAGCTGGTCTTGCATAAACAGCTGCCGGTCCGAATCGGCGCCTCCTTGTGATCCACCCGGACTGACCTGCACAAGGTTGGCCGCCAGCTCATTGGCAACCCGCATGGCCCGCATTGGATCCGTATCCATCACGCTGATTTCCAGGAACTGGCTGTTACCCAGCGGCTTCACTTTGTACTGCGGCAGCCAATCCAACCCCAGGGCTTCCTTGACGCCCGTTTGCACCGGGCTGCGGTAGGCCATATCGGTGTACAGGCTGCTGAGCTGCTGGTTCAACCAGAATTCATTCCCGCTAGGATTGGGATCGGTGATCGTCCGTCCAATCATCAGCGTGGTTTTGGCAGTGTAAATCGCAGGCTGGTCGCGCAGCACGATATAACTCGTCGCGCCGGCCAGTAAACCAGCCACAACGATCAACCACCACCATTTCATGAGAGGCGCCACATACGGCCGAATGCCCATTCTCTTACCTCTGGCGATTGAAAATCTGGAAGGTGAGGAACACCGCCACTGTCATCAAGAGGTTCAAATCGTCTTCTGTGAACTGCCCTTCCACCCCGCGCGCCAGGGTCAGCACGCCGGTCACCCGGTTGCGGGCAATCAGCGGTACGCTGATCACCGAGCGGGAAGCGCCGTCTTTCAAATCCCACGCGCGCGGCAGCCAGCGAGGGTCATCCATGGTGTTGGGAACCAGGGTGGCTTGTTGGTTCTTCACCACCCATCCGGCCAACCCTTCCTTGAAGATGTCCAGCAAGTGCTTGCTGGTAGGCTGCACTTTGCCGCCATAGGCCAGCAGCCCATCGGTGATATTGCCTGTTTCATCCACCACCAGGAAGCTACCGCTGGACGCATTGACGCTATCCACCGTCATCTGCAAAATCCGCTGCAGCAGATCATAAACCTCGGAGTAGTTGTTCATCTCCTGGTTGATCGCATTGAGCAGATCATAGGTATTGCGAATGGGCCGGCTGTCCACGCGTGTCCCTGCCGAAATCAGGCCAGGCACGCGTTGATTTTTGAGGAACAGCTCAGTCAGGTCGTCCACAAAAGTGGGCTTCTGGACTGACTCTCGGATGGATGAAACCACCATGTGCTCGATCATCAGGTGGATATCCTCCACCTGCTCGATGCGGTTGGACGGCACATGAATATGCAGCCCTACCATGCCACCCAGTTTTCCGCCGTCGAAGCCGGTCAAGCCCACGGTGATGGCCCCCGAGCGGTTGGCCAGCTCCACGCCTTTGAGCACATTGGGCGAATTGCCGCTGGCTGAAATGGCCAGCACCACGTCGCCAGGCCGCACCAGGCCAGCAAGCTGCTGCGCAAAGACGTTCTCATAGCCTTCGTCGTTGGCATAGGCCGTAATCGCCGCCATGTTATCGGCCAGGCCAATCACGCGGAAGAAGGGCAGCCCGGGCACGCGCGTGTTCTTCGCCAGGTCGCACACAAAGTGAGACGCTGTCGTGGCGCTGCCGCCATTGCCCATGGTGAAGACCTGCCGGTCGGTCATGCGTGCTTCCAACAGGATTCCGATCAACTCTTGAATCCGCTCCAGAGGAACCAGATCCAGCGTGGTGTGAAGATCACTCAAATAATTCCGTATGTCGTCCATACCGTACTCCTCCCAAGGGGTGCAATGCCAGACCCAATCACAGCATCAATTGCGCCGGTAATTGAAAATGACTTTGGCACCGTCACGTTCCAGATGGAACGGTAATTCCTGTAAATGGTTCAAGGCTGTCCGCACAGCGTCCTGGCGTTCGCGCGGACAATAGAGCAAGAGGAAACCGCCCCCTCCTGCGCCTGTCACTTTTCCACCCAATGCGCCGGCTTCAAGCGCGGCAGAATAAAGGTGGTCGAGCGAGCCGTTGCTGATCTTGCTTGCCAGCGCTTTTTTCATTTGCCAGCCCACATCCAGCATACGACCGAAGGCATCCAGGTTGCCGTTGACCAGCTCGGTTTGCGCAGCCTGCACCATGTCGCGCATTTCACGCAGCACCACCAGCCGGTCTTGAATGTTGGCTTTCTGCTCCCCTAATATTGTATCTGCCTGACGGCCTACACCGGTATAAAAGAGCAGTAAATTTTCGTCCAGGCGGCGCTTAATTTCTTCGCCGACTGGCACGCGGTGCGCTTTTACTTCGCCGCCCGCGCAAAACTCCAGCTGACGCAGGCCGCCGTATGCGATCACATACTGATCCTGCACACCGATGGGTTTACCCAGCTTGCCCATTTCAATCTGGCAAGCCTCATCCGCCAGGCGTTCAGCGGTCACTGTCTCGCCAAGGTAGGTGTACATGGCCTGCAGTGCGCCTACCGTGACAGCGCTGGATGAGCCCAGCCCGGAGCCGGCTGAGGGGATATCCCCCATGGTGGTGATTTCCACCCCGGAACCGATGCCTGTCACCCGCAGAGCTTCGCGGATTAATTCATGCCGGATCTCGTCAACAGAATCCACCATCTCGGTCAGGGTATAGCCGATGCGAATCTTGTCGTCAAAACGAGACTTGATGGTGACAAAGATGTACTTGTCGATGGTGGAAGAAAGCACGCAGCCGCCTTCCTGGCAGTAGAAATCCGGAAAATCGGTTCCACCGCCAAAAAAGCTGATGCGTAAAGGAGCCTGAACGATGATCACGCGGACCGCTCCATTTCGTGCGCCTTATAATGCTCCACCGTTTTCGTCAGCCCTTCTTCCAACGATACTGTCGGCTCCCATCCCATCTTCTCACGCGCCTTGGTGGCATCCAGGTAGATATAGCGTGTCTCGCCAACCTTAGCCGGGCCGTGCACTTCCTCAAGCGCGTAACCGGTGATCTTCTTGAGCGCCTGGTAAATCTCGTTCACCGTGGTGCCCTTGGTCATTCCCAGGTTATAAATTCCCACCGGAGCGTTCAGGCCCAGCAGGTTGCCGCGCGCGCAGTCCGTTACGTAGACAAAATCACGCTGCTGCTCACCATCGCCATTAATCGTCACCTGCTCGCCATTGACCATCTTGCCGATGAAAATTGCCACCACACCGGCTTCGCCATGCGGGTCCTGCCGGGGACCATACACATTGGGATACCGCAGCACCGTATAGGGGATGCCGTAATTGACATAATTGACTTCCAGGTAGTGCTCCACCGTGTGCTTGGAAACACCGTACGGGCAGATGGGCTGCACCGGGTGGGCTTCGTCGCAGGGCAGGTAGTTCGGCTCGCCATAGGCGGTGCCGCCGCTGGAAATATAAACGATGCGTTTCACGCCGGTACTGCGCGCCGCCTCAAGCAGATTAATCGAGCCAACCACATTCACGCTGGCGTCGAACAACGGGTCCGCGACCGAACGACGCACGTCCATCTGCGCCGCATGGTGGCTGACAAAATCGGGGCGCTCTTTCTCGAACACCTCAACCAGCCTGGGATCGCGGATGTCCATTTTGTAGAACCGCGCCCTGGGATTGAGATTCGACTCTCGGCCCGTGGAAAGGTCGTCCACGACCACCACTTCATAGCCTTCATTGATGAATAAATCAACCACATGCGAGCCGATGAAACCGGCTCCGCCCGTAACGAGAATCTTCATTGCGTCCTCCATGTCGCTTTCATCGATGCCAACCCTCCTGGTACTGGATCAAACCATGTGGGTTTGATGCGGTACTAATATGCGCCTCTGCGTTGCAACACAGCCGGTACGGTTCGAACAATCAAGTATAAATCAAACCAGACCGTCCAGTTACGAATGTAGAACATATCCAGGCGAACGCGCTCTTCATAGGTCACATCCGATCGTCCACTCACCTGCCACAGGCCGGTTATGCCCGGGCGAATGGTGAGCAGGTTAATACCCCATTTGTCATACTCCGCCATTTCCGGCGGCGAGATCATGCGCGGACCAACCAGTGACATCTCGCGCCGCAGCACATTAAAGATTTGCGGCAGCTCGTCCAGGCTGAGCTTGCGCACAAATTTACCCACACGGGTAACCCGTGGATCGTCCTTCAATTTGTGGTTCCGCGCCAGTTCTTCCTGCAATTCGGGGTGCTGTGCCAGAATGGCATCCCCGTTGACATGCATGGTGCGAAACTTGAATGCGTCAAACTGCTTGCCGTTGACGCCCATCACCCGCCGGCGGTGAATCACCGGCCCGCGCGAATCCAACTTGATCGCCAGCGCCAGCAACCCCATCACCGGCAGCGCCACGATCATAACCG
>JACRAG010000473.1 GCA_016213455.1 Anaerolineae bacterium
AACGGCATGCCGGTTGAATTGGACGTGGCTGAAGGCGGTGGGGCTTGCGGCATCTGGGTGGACCTGGAAGGCAAGCCGGTGATCGAGATGGCCGGGGTGGAGGGATTATCCGGCCGGTCGGAATGAGCGATGGATGATGAAACCTGTAACTGATCCAGAATGACCGGAGTGTCTTCTGGAAAACGAAACAGCGCCCCTCCCCCGAGGCAAGCGCTGTTTGTTTTTGGACAGGGTAGGGTAACCTGTCCACCGATTGGTAGATTATTCTGACCTTGAAGCGTGACTGTCGCAATCTGATCATCCGGCTGGCAGATGAGTGGTATTGTGGCTTCTCGAACGCAACCCCCGTCGTCGATCCAATCGCCGGATAAACTAATTATAGAACAAATTGCGTGCAACGATGATTAAAAACTTGTCATCATTATTGGGGATGGCAAAATCTCATGCATGAAATTCAATAGCTCAATTGGGCATCCATGAAATGCAAAAGTTGTTTAATGGCGGGGAAACATGCATAATGAAAGCAAGGCCAGTTTCGGCCTTGCCCTGAAAGGAAGTTGGTGATGAAAGCATTATCCATTGGAAAGATGCGCGGATTGCAGCAGTGTATGTCCGCGCGGGGATCGTTCACCTGCCTGGCGCTGGATCATCGCCAGAATTTGCGCAAAGCCAACCCGGCTTTTGTTGACAACGCGGAACTGTGCCGCTTTAAGCTGGATGTGATCCGCGAACTGGCTGACTGCGCCACCATGGTGCTGCTTGATCCGGAAGTTTCGGCGGCGCAAGCGATTGCCGCGGGGGCGCTGCCGGGCAGCGTTGGCCTGGTGGTGGCGGTTGAATCCACCGGTTACGGCGGGGAGCCCACCGCCCGGCGCGGTCAGATCATCCCCGGCTGGAGCGTGGAAAAGGCCAAACGCATGGGCGCCAGCATGGTCAAAATGCTGGTCTACTATCACCCCGATTCGCCCACCGCCGGCGAGGCCGAAGAATTTACCGCAGCCATCGCGGAGGAGTGCATCCGCCAGGACATTGGGTTGATGGTAGAGCCGCTCTCCTATGCGCTGACCGAAGGTAAGCTGTCCAGCGACGAAAAACGCGCTGTGGTGGTGGAAACAGCCCGGCGCCTGACGCGCATCCCGGGTGTGGATGTGCTCAAAGCAGAACTGCCGCTGGATACGGCAGATGATGACCCGGTCCGTCTCGCGGCGGCTTGCGGTGAAGTCAGCGCGGCATCGGCAGTCCCCTGGATTTTGCTCTCTGCCGCCGTTTCGTTTGATACCTACCTGCGCCAGGTGGTCACAGCCTGTCAGGCGGGCGCATCGGGCGTCGCGGTTGGGCGGGCGGTCTGGCAGGAGGCGGTGACGATGAACGGCCCGGCGCGCCTGGACTTTTTGCGTACCACCGCCAGAGACCGCCTAATGCGGCTGAATGCATTGTGCGTGGCATTGGCAAGGCCGGTCACGGATTTCTATTTGGCAGATGCGCCATTTGATTGGTACCAGACCTATTGAGCAGAGAAACGAAAATCCAGAGCAGGTGCGCTCCGGATTTTTGATGGATAGGATGTTGCGTTCTCAGGCGGTTTCGGGGGTGTAACCCAACGCCCGCACAGCGGACTGAATTTGCTCTGCGCTGACGCGCTGTTCATCAAATATCACTTCAAGGGTTTGATTTTGGTAGCTGCCATTGACTTCCACAACGCCTTCCAGGTCATCTTCCAGACCTTCCAGGCGCATCACGCAGGAGGAGCAGTGCATATCGCGGACTTTAAGCAGAATTTTTTGCATGGCTTGTCCTACTGGAAGACGATTGTGCCGCCAAACATGCCCATCGAGCAGGTGAACTGCAGTTTGGTGCCGGCTTTTTGAGGCGGAATGGTGAGGGTTTCAATGCCCTCCGCAGGCAGAATGGCATTGAGATCCAGCGCGGGGATGGTAAACGCCCGTGAGCAGGAATAGGTGCCTTTGGTGACCAGGTTCAGGGTGATCTCTTTGTCCGCGGGGGCCAGGAGCTGGCTGGGGGAGTACCCGTTGTCTTTGGCTTCGATGTTGATCACATCATCCGACATGGGCAGCGCATTCTGCGCGTCGAACCCGCTGTCCACGCCCGGAGCCGAGTAGGTTTGCAGCGTTTCGCTTTGCGGATTGAACAGGCTGGTCACCGAGCGGCTCAGGCTGATGGGAGAGCCCATCAGGTTCAGGCCGGTGTCGAAGGTCCACACGCCCAGCACCAGCAGCGCCACCGCCGCAACACGGGTCATGTTCTTTTCCAGCAGGGAACCGAGCCGGGTGGCCAGGTAGGTCAGGCCAAAGAAAACCGGGGTGGTGCCGAGGGTAAAGGCGAACATCAAAGCCGCGCCCACCAGCGGATTGGCTGAACCCACTGCCAGCGCCATCATCGATTGAGTCACGCCGCAGGGGATAAGCACGGTCAGCGCGCCCAGCATTATCGGAGTGAAAGCCGAGGACTGATTCTTGGAACGCCGGCGCAGCCAGCGGGTCAGGCTGGAAGGGGGCTCAAAATTGAAAAAGCGAAAGATGGGGTGCACGTTGAACATGCGCAGGCCGTTGCCGACCATGAAGATGCCAATGGCTGCCTGCAATACGCCGCGCATGACGGGGGTGAGGGAGAAGACCGACCCCAAGCCGCCCAACAGAAAACCCAGCAGGGTATAGGCGACAATTTTGGCCACCAGGAACAGGGCAATGGGCAGGGCCAATTCGGGGCGGCGAGCCGGCGCTTTGGTCCGGGTGTTTTTGTTCTTTTCAGATGCGGAAGCGGAGAACTCCGCTTCAATGCGGCTGGCCAGCGAGGTGGTGAGCAGCCCGCCCTGAACGAGCATGCAGCTCAGGCCGCCAGTGGTGAGACCGGTGATAAACGCAGCAATTAACGAATAATCCATTTTTATCCCTTACCAGTAGATCGATTCGGGCTGGGCCAAATTCAGATGGATTGGGTCACAGCACCATTGGGGTTAAATTGGGTCATTTAACCAAACCAACATGGATCACAACATACCCGTTGATTATATCCGATGTAAAGCGAGTTATAAGGTGAATTGTATCCTATTTGGGGCGACAAATTACACCTTTTGATGCAACCAGGGTACATTTCACCTCCTCGTCTCCAAAATACCTCCTTTACCACAGGGGTATTCGTGACTGACTAACGCGGCTTGAACCCGTTATTGTTTCTGAAACAGACTTCGCGACAGGATATTCCTTCCACCCACCCCCTTGCCCCCGCCCTGCCGCTTCGGTCACCCGAAGGGGTGCGATGGCGGGGGAAATATTTTTTTGCCCATATAGAGCGGCGTTCGCCGCTCAATATGGGCATTAATCTGAAACCCTTCCTCCCCAGCGGGGAGGAAGGGCAAGGGATGGAGGGTATTAGCTTGCAACAATGCCAGTTTTTTGTCTCAGTAATGATCCAAAGATATGGGTAACGATTGACCCACGGAAAAGGAGGCAGGTGTGATGGGCAACGCCCCTAAACTGAAATGCAACCAGGGCGATTATTGGTCGAGGTAGGCTTCGCGGATGACGGTTTTACCGGGGCTGGCGGGGTCAACCACCAGCGTGACCCAATCGCCTTCGTGGATGGCGCGGGTGCGCCGGTTGGTGTGCAGGTGGGTGGTGGAACGGCGTTTGTCTTTTTCGCCCTTGATGCTGTACTCGACGACCACCCGCCCGCGGTCGCGGTAGAAGGAGGATTTCAATACCTTGCCGCGAGCCGGCTGTCCGACCTGGAACAGCCGCCGCAGGATGAAAAAGCGGTAGACGATCAGGATCAGAGAAACCAGGGTGATGCCGGCGCCGAACATCAGGTAGAACTGCTCGTCACGAAAGTTCCAGCTGAGGATTTTGAACACGATATACAGGCCCCAGAGGGTGACGATCGCGACTGCGCAAAATGTGGCGATGTAGTCGGTATCCAGAATGCGCCAGAAGGAAGGGGTGGTTTGAGTTTTCGATTGCACGGGTAGGTTCTCCGGATCTTATTTTAACACAAAGCGCCGACCAGCTCTGCTCAGGGCTGGAGCGTGATGAGCAGCGAGGAGAGCGCCACGGTGCCAGGTACACGTTCGCCGCCCTGCCGGAAGCTTAAGCGTACCGTCGTGGGGCCATTGACCTGGTAGGGGATTTCGATCTGGAAGGGTGTGTGACTCAACATGCCGGAAGGTGGTTCGACCGTAAGCTCCTTCGCGGCGATCACCTGTCCATCTTCAGCGATGCATTCGACCAGGATGGGCGAGTCATTGACCGGGCGGGCCAAACCGTCAATCACCAGCGTACCGCCCGAGACAGCCTGTCCTTCCTGAGGGGCGCGGATGATGTAAGGTTCCTGGGTGATGTTGGGTGGGTAGATGTCCGCGCGACCCACGCGCATGAGCACCAGTTCGGTGGACATGAGCGCGATCACGCGCCCGTTCCGGTCAAAGGTGATGACCTGAAGCCGTCCGGTTTCCGCCATGGCGGTCAGCGCATATTCGATGACCGGGTAGAAAGTGATCGATCTGCCGCGGTAGTTGGAGTAATCGATGTCCTCCCGGTACAGGACGCGCCCGTCTTCACCCAACAGCTCGAGGCGGATGCGACCATCATCGCCAGGGGACGCGTTGATTTCTGCGTTGATGGGTGAGACCACGCGCGAGAGCAGACCAGGGCGCAAAATGGACAGGCGCGGCGCGGGTGGAGTGGGGGTGTTGGTGATGGTTGGCGTGTTGGTGATGGTGGGCGTCTTGCTCGGCGTGCGCGTATTGGTGGGGATGCGCGTGCGGGTGGGGGTGCGGGTAATCGTCCCGGTCAGCGAGGCAGTGGGGCTTGGCCCGGGGGTGATCGTGTCGGTGATGGTCGGGCTGGGCTCGGGGGTCTCGGAAGGCGGTCGCGTGGGCGACGGACCGGGTGTGGCAGTGAAAGGCACCGCCGTTTCGGTGGGTGTTTCGCTGGGGGTGGGGGTGATGGTGAAGGTGGCGCTGGCAGTTGGCGACGGGGTGGGGGTGAGCAGGGCTGAAAGCGAAAGGCCCTCTGCACAGCCTGCCTGCAGCACTGCGAGCAGAACTGCGAGCAGCATGACTGCCCGCACCATCAGGCGCTTCATGCGTTCCCTGCCAGGCGCGGCAGTACCTCGCGGGTGAAGCGCCGCATGGCGCGCTCGCGGTCGGGCTGGGTGTCGCCTTCAAAGTGCAGCACGGCATACGTGACGCCCGCGGCAGCATAGGCCTGCAGCGCGGCGGCGATCTGC
>JACRAG010000475.1 GCA_016213455.1 Anaerolineae bacterium
AACCGCCAGGTCATTGAGCAGATAACGCGTCGGGAAATTATCCGTACCGTCCACCAAAATATCGTAGCTCTCTGCGATCTGCCGGGCATTGGTGGAATGGAAGACTTCGTTATACGCCTGGACCTGGATATACGGGTTTAATGACTCCAAACGCGCCCGGGCGGACTCGACTTTTAATTGCCCCAGACTGTGGGTGTCGTGAATCACCTGGCGCTGCAGGTTGGTATCCTCAACCACGTCGTAATCCACCAGCCCGATTCTGCCAATACCGGCGGCTGCCAGGTAGAGTGCCAGCGGCGAGCCAAGCCCGCCGGTGCCAATCAAAAGCACCGATGCATTCTTAAGCCGTTCCTGTCCTTCCAGCCCAACTTCGGGCAGGATCAGGTGGCGCGAATACCGCAATATTTCAGCCTGAGTAAGTTTCTCGACCATATTTCCTCGTTAACTTTTCGCCGGCAGCGATAAACCCCAACTGCGTAAATCCGGCAGTGCCAGCTGCTGATACTGCTCAATTTTCCCATCGGTGTAAACAAAATGATGCCAGACAGGCGCTTCATCACTCAGCGTATGGGGTCCAAATACATGAATGTTGGATACCACCTCGGGTGAACTGGTCACCCACGAACGGGTTTTCCAATCCAAATGACCTTCGCCGTTTTCCACCGGCTCATTCTCTGGCGCTTCCGCAGTAAAAATAAACAAACCACCAGAAGGAATTTCAAAACCCTCCCAGGTTAAAATTCCACGAAAAACAACGGCAGGCAGGTGATAGCCGGTTTCCTCTCGGATTTCCCGCAATACGCTTTCGACCGGTTTTTCACCTGCTTCAATATGCCCACCGATCCCATTCCACAGCCCTTGATTGGGTGGTTTACGGCGCAGCAGCATCAATACGTTTCCATTACGGGTGAGAAAACATAAGGTGAAGCGCAGATCCATCGAAAACATAAGCGGATTATATCCCATATGGGTTTCAAGCTTTGGTGCATGCATAGAGATGACACGAAGCTGCCGGTCATTCGATTTGCGCTGAAGGCTGACGCAAGCTTGGCATATAATACGGTCATGCACATCATCTTGACCCATGAACAGGCCGACTTTGACGCAGTGGCAGCCATGCTGGGCGCATCCCTCATCCAGGGAAACGCCACACCTGTTCTGCCAAGACGATTGAATCGCAACGTCAAAGCATTCCTGACCCTGTATGGATCTGAACTGCCCTTCATCGAACTGGGAGACCTTCCCAACCAGCCCATCGAAACGATCACGCTGGTGGACACGCAATCCCTGATCACCCTGCGCGGCATGAGCAAAAAGACCGCGATCAATGTGGTGGACCATCATGCGTTGCGCGCCAACCTGCCTGCGGAATGGAACATCTCCCATGATTCAACCGGGGCCTGCACCACCCTGTTCATTGAAAGCTTCCGGGACCAGCACCACACCCTGCATTCCATTCAGGCGACTTTGCTGTTGATGGGAATTTATGAGGATACCGGCTCCATGCTCTATGCCGGCACCACCGCCCGCGATGTTCGAGCAGCCGCTTACCTGCTGGCACAGGGTGCGAACTTGCAAATTGCTGCACGCTTCCTCAATCCCGGTCTGTCCGCCGAACAACGCGCCGTCTTCGACCGCCTGTTGGCAGCCTCGACTGACCTCGTGATCAACGGTCAATCGATCACCATCGCCGCTGTGGAAGCGTTGGAGATGACGGAAGAAATTTCCAGTATCGCCCACAAGATCCGGGACCTGATCGATCCATCGGCGCTTTTTCTGATTGCTCACACCGTGGATGGGCTCCGACTTGTGGCGCGCTCCACCACAGACCAGGTGGATGTATCCGGCATCGCCGCTCATTTTGGCGGCGGTGGGCATGAGCGCGCCTCCGCCGCGCTGGTCAAAATACCTGCCAACGGTCTGCTGCCCTACCAACAACCGGGCGAAACCTTACTCGAGGCAATGCAGCGCGAATTGGTGCACATTCTACCTCAGCATATCCGACCGCCTGTAACCGTGCGCCAGATCATGTCGCGCCACCCGCTCACCATTGATCCGGATATGCCTTTGGAAAAAGCGCTCAAGCTGATGCAGCGTTATGGGTACGAAGGCTACCCTGTGGTTAAAGATGGGGTGATCCTGGGGCTGCTCAACCGCCGCAGTGTGGACCGCGCTTCCTCTCATAAGCTGCAAATCAAAGCTTCCAGTTTGATGGAAGCTGGAAACATCTTTGTCACGCCCGAGGATTCGATCGATCATCTTCGCGAGGTGATGACCACCTCCGGCTGGGGACAGGTGCCGGTGCTGGATGAAAATGGAAACCTGATTGGCATCGCTACGCGCACCGATCTCCTGAAACACCTGCCGGGCAAGCAAACCAAAGCCGGGAGAAAAAATCTGGCTGAAAAGCTGGATAGTGCCCTCCCACCAGCCAGACTTAACCTGTTGAAGGCTGTCGCCGCGGAAGCCCGGCGGCTGCATTATGCCATTTACATTGTCGGTGGGTTTGTGCGCGATCTCCTGTTGGAGCGCCCCGGCGTGGATTTTGACCTGGTCGTGGAAGGTGACGCCATCGCGGTTGCCAATGCCCTTGCGAAACGTTTTGGCGGTCGTGTGCTGGCTCACTCACGATTCGGCACGGCAAAATGGTCTCTCAACGCCTCCGCATCCGATGTCGCGAAGAAATTGGGGGTTGCTGCCAGTGATGATGAGCGCGCGCTTCCCGACAGCCTGGATCTGATCAGCGCCAGGACTGAATTTTACGACTTCCCCACCGCACTGCCCACTGTGGAACGGAGCGGGATTAAATTGGATTTGCATCGCCGCGATTTTACCATCAACACCATGGCGATCCGTCTGGACGGGCAGTATTATGGTGACCTTTACGATTATTGGGGTGGACTGCGCGATCTCCAATCCGGGCTGGTGCGCGTGCTGCACTCACTCTCTTTTGTGGATGACCCAACCCGCCAGCTCAGAGCCGTCCGTTTTGAACAACGCTTTGGATTTCAGATCGAGTCCCGCACGCTGCAGTTGATGAATGAAGGTCGCGATCTGATCCACAACCTGAGCGGCGACCGGTTGCGCCACGAGTTAAACCTGATCCTGCAGGAACGTGCTGCCATCACCATGCTGGACCGGCTGGCAGAATTGGGACTGCTCGATGCCATCCACCCGGACCTGCCGTGGGATAACGACATCGCGGAATTAATACAAAAAGCCCGTGAGGATCCTGTGGCTGATTTTTGGGAGATACCCATGGAATCCGGTAGTTTGCCTCGCGCCACCTCCCTGGCATATATTCTATGGTTTGCCAATCTCTCTCTGGAAACCGCCTTTTCCATCGCCAATCGCATTCGCCTGCCAGGCAACCTGCAGACCAATATCTTAATGACCCTTCAACTCCTGCACGATTTCGCCAGTTTGCCCGATGAGTCGCCTTCCGGGGTGGTGATGCGACTGGATGGATTCCCGACAATGGCTTTGTATGCAGCCTGGTTACTTATACCAACCCAAGCCGTGCGCGATGTGCTGGTGAACTATGCCTCAATCTACCGGAACATCCATCCAGTCACCAAC
>JACRAG010000048.1 GCA_016213455.1 Anaerolineae bacterium
AGAATAGAGGGATTATATCACGCGATTTAATGGACAAAGCGGGCTTGCAGAATGCCCGCATTGTCCATGGAGATCCCGGAAATTATTCGCGCGGCAGCGAGAAGTAGAAACGGGTGCCTTTGCCGGGCGCTGTATCCAGCCAGATGCGCCCTCCGTGGCCTTCGACGATCGCCTTGCAAAGATAGAGGCCCAGCCCCGTTCCCTTGGTGTGACGCGCCATATCTGGGGCGCGGTAGAAGCGGTCAAAGACATGGGGAACATCATCGGGCGCAATGCCGGGGCCTTCATCACTGACGCTGATGATGATCTGGTCCGGGCGGACTTCTCCGCTGATGTGGATGGTCCCGCCGGGAGAATACTTCATGGCATTGCCGATCAGGTTGGTCAGCACCTGTTCGAGCCGGGCTTCATCGCCAAAGGTGATGGGGAAATTTTCCGGAAAGCTCACTTCCAGTTTGTGCTGGTTGGCCTGAGTCTGCATGCGTTCAGCGACTCGCTCGGCCACAGTAGCCATGGAAAGGTCGGCTCGCTTGAGCGTCATCCCGCCAGCTTGCAGGCGGGAAGCATCCAGCAGGTTTTCAATCATGCTGGCCAGCCGATCGGCTTCTTCTTCGATGACTTCCAGGGAATCCTGCACAATCTCGGGGTCCCAGTCGGCGTCATCGCGGCGCAGGGTGCTGACATAGCCCTTGATCAACGCGACCGGAGTCTTGAGCTCGTGGCTGATGATGGAAATGAAGGTGCTTTTCAGTTCATCGGCCTGGCGGAATTTGGTGATGTCACGCACCGTGGCGATGATGTTGCGCAGACCGCCGCTCTCATTGACCAGTGGCACATAGGTGATGCCGACCGGCAGCGGAGGCATGGCGCTGCGCTTTAATTCCCCTTCCACATACAGGTGGGCATGGGGTGTCAAGGGCCAGCCGCCCGACTCGGCTTTTTCCAATGTCAGGCCTTCTGGCGGACGTTCCCAACGAATGACTTCTTCGTGCAGGCTGCCTTCGAGACGGTCAGCCGGAAGATTCAACATGCGCGCCAGGCTGGGGTTGCTGCGTTCAATGTGATGGTCGGCGGCGATCAGCAGGATGCCGTCGGAAAGCGAATCGAGCAGGGCGTTGACCCGTTCGCGTTCCACGGTGGCTTGTGTGTAAAGTTGCGCATTCTGAACCGCCACAGCGGCCTGGTTGGCAAAGCTGCTCAATAGCGCATAGTCATTGGATGAAAAGCCGGCGCCATAGGAACGGAAAATGAGAATGACTCCCACCACTTTTTGACGGGCAACCAGGGGAAGCCCGACGCTGGTGAGAAAGCCCAGGCTGGCGCCCTGAGCGAGTTCATTGAACATGCGCCCAATCTCAGGCAATTCGTTCTGCTCGCCCTCCGGCTGCTCGGGGATCTGCGCGAGGACTTTTTCGGCGATGCGGCGGAAGGCAGGGGGGATGCCCTGTAAAGCCACCACATGCCAGCCTTCTTCATCGCGCAGGGCGATAAAGCCGGCCTGCCCGGCCAGCATCTCGACAGAAATACGCAAGATGCGGCCGAGCAGTTTGCTGATATCCAATTCCTGCGTCAGCGCGCGGGCAATTTCCAGCAAGTAATCGCGCTGGCGAACGCGAAAATCAGGCAGCAAGGGTTCTAACATTTTCCTCAGCGATTTCTACCGCTTCTTCAAAAATTTCCATGCCTTCTTCCAGTTCATCCAGGGTCAGGGAGAGGGGCGGAGAGAAGCGGATGACACTCTTACCACATCCCAACAGCAGCAGCCCACGTTCAAAAGCCAGGTCGACCACCATGTCGCGCATGTCTTCGTCTGGCTCGCGAGTCTGTTGGTCTTTGACAAAGTCAATGCCGATCATCAGGCCCATGCCGCGCACCTGACCGATGCTGGGATGGCGTTGGGCCAGTGTTTCCAGTTTTTGCAGGGCAACCGCCCCGACTCGCGACGCGTTTTCCATGTAGCCTGACTCGAGCAGGTCAATGGTCGCCAGGGTGGCGGCGCAGGCCAGCGGGTTGCCGCCGTAGGTGTTGCCGTGCGCCCCTTTGGGCCAGGACATCAGGCGTTTGCGGGCAATCATGGCCCCCAGGGGCACGCCAGAAGCGATGCCTTTGGCGGCGCAAACGATATCCGGTTCGACGCCAAAGTTTTCGATGGCCCACCATTTGCCGGTGCGGCCCATACCGGATTGAACTTCATCAACCATCAGCAAGATGCCGTGCTGGTCGCACAATTCGCGTAGAGCGGGGAAGAAACCCGCTTCGGGAATGATATAGCCGCCCTCGCCCTGTATGGGTTCGACCAGGATGCCGGCGACTTCTTCAGGCGGCACAATTTTGCCGAGAATTTCCTTTTCAATATAGTGCACCACCGTTTCGCCATAGGACTCGCCATTCAGCGAGGCCAGAATTGGGCGATAGGAATCGGGGTACGGCGCGTGGGTTACGCCGTTCATCAGCGGGAAAAAGCCTTTGTGATAATGATTTTTGCTTGCGGTGAAGGTCACCGCACCCATCGTCCGTCCGTGGAAGCCGCCGAAAAAGCCGATGAACTGGCTGCGGCCTGTGGTATACCGCGCCAGTTTTATGGCAGCTTCAACGCTCTCGGTGCCAGAATTGGTCATGAAGGAAGCGGCGGGTTCGCTAAAGGGAGCAATTTCATCCAGACGCTCGCCCAGGCGCACCCAACCCTCATGGTAGAAATCGGAAGAAATATGAATAAATTTTTCGGCCTGTTCTTGAATGGCTTTTACGACGGCGGGGTGGCTGTGGCCCGTAGAGGCAACAGCAATGCCAGCAGCAAAATCGAGGAAACGGTTTCCATCCACATCCCACACCTGGCTGCCTTTGCCGTGATCCATTACAAAGGGGTAGGCGCGGGGATAAGAGGCCGAGATGACATCACGGTCTCTCTCGATGATGCTCCTGGCACGCGGCCCTGGTAAATTGAGGACTGTAGCCATAAAAACCTCCTGTGGTTATGGAATGAAATGCCAGAAGACCGGCCGGCTCTGGCAAGGTTGGATGGGACTTATAGTGTAGCAAATGTGGATGGCAAAATCCAATCTCTGTGCCAAAAAAGAAGAACGGTCGAACCGTTCTTCTTTTTTGGCTAACTTATACTTTGGGCCAGAGCGTAGGCTCCCATCAAACCTGCATCGTCGCCCAGGGCGGCGGTGGTGATGACCAGCCCATGCGCATACTCAGGCGAGATGAGCATTTCGCTCATGGCCGCCCGGAGCGGATTGATCAACAATGGACCTGCCTGCGACACCCCACCGCCCAGGATGACGATTTGTGGGTTGAACAGGTGCAGGAAATCGCCCACGGCGTGTCCCAGGTAGGTACCGGCGCGTGTCAGCGCAGAAAGGGCCAG
>JACRAG010000476.1 GCA_016213455.1 Anaerolineae bacterium
CAAAAAAGAAAAGAGGAAAGAAGCATTATTACAGAAATCATCGAATACAAGCTCAAGCAAGACGTTGATGAGGCGCAGTTTTTGATGGAAGCCCAAAAGTACTATACTTACTTCAAGAACACTTTCAGCGGATTCATTGACCTGGAGTTCACCAGGGGCGAAAACGGTTGGATTAACATCATGCACTGGGAGAATATGGAAGCCGTCAGAGCATGCGGCGAAGGTTTGCGGACCGCCCCCCTGGAGATCGCCGGTTATGCTGCGCTGACTGACAGGGCCTCAATCCGGTTGACTTTCCTGGAGAGCAAGCTCTTCTTCAAGTGAGGGAGCATATTTTGGCAGACTCCGCCTGAATGGGAATGGCGGAGAGATAAATTGGAGAACAGGATCATCAAGCGTGAAATCCAGTCAACACGATGCTTATGCCGCTGATTACGATGCGCAGGTGCGCACTCATGCCTGTTACATCACCGACCTGGTGTTTGGCCTGTGCTATGAAACCATGCGCCCTGGTCAAAGCCTGCTGGATGTTGGCACTGGCAGCGGGCTTTCGGCGCAGCTATTTGCCCGGGCCGGTTTGCACGTCTCCGGCATGGACTTTTCTCCGGTCATGCTTGATATTTGCCGGGCGAAGGGCTTTTTTACCGATTTACAGCAGCATGACCTGACTGTCATTCCCTGGCCCTACCCTGCGAACCACTTCGATCACCTGGTTGCCTGCGGTGTGTTCCATTTCATCCCTCAATTGGATTCCATCGTTGCAGAAGCCGGACGCCTGGTGAAGCCGGGCGGTCTGTTTGCCTTTACCACCCGTTTGCCATGCGCCGACTTGCATGGTGAGCCTTATGCCCTGCACCAGGCGGGCGAATTTGAAATTTTCTCCCATTCCCCGGTGTATATCGAAACCTTGCTGCAGCAACACAGCCTCTCCTGCCTGAAGCTGCAAAAATGTTTCATCGGTGAGGATATATTCCTGATCTGGGTTTCCCTGAAATCAGCGTAATCCTGATTTCTTACGCCGGAGTGGACGAAACGGGGATGGGGCAAAGGTCATTCTCCCACGCAGCGGTTGATTTGGGTGGCTAGACTGCGCGAAGGTGTTTTCGGGTGTGCCACGTTGTATATTCCATGCGCAGCCTTCCTCCGCGTGGTAAGATTAACCATAGAAACCTATGGAACCGATTAAACGCGTGATCATCATTGTGTTGGACGGCGTGGGCGCCGGTGAAACCCCGGACTCCGCCGAGTATGGCGATGTGGGCAGCAATTCGCTGCGCAACACCGCCGAAGCCGTGGGCGGGTTTAACCTGCCCAACCTGGAGCGCCTGGGTTTTGGGCATATCACCCCCATGCGCGGCGTGCAGGCGGTCAACCGGGCAGGCGGCGCTTTTGGCAAAATGCGCCCTGTTTCGGTCGGCAAGGACTCGATCACCGGGCATTGGGAGCTGATGGGTGTGTATCTGCCGGACCCTTTCCCGACCTACCCGAACGGCTTCCCGCCGGAGGTGATCGGCGAGTTCACCCGCCTGACCGGGTTGGAGGTGCTGGGCAACAAGCCCGCTTCCGGCACCGAAATCCTGGTCGAGCTGGGTATGGAACACCTGCGCACCGGCAAGCCGATTGTGTACACCTCGGGCGACAGCGTTTTTCAGATCGCCGCGCATGAGGAGATCATCCCGATCGAGCGGCAATATGAGTTGTGCCTGATCGCGCGCAAGATGCTGAGCGGCAAACACGCAGTGGGCCGGGTGATTGCGCGCCCATTTTTGGGCAGTACTCCCGCCAACTTTAAGCGCACCCTCAACCGGCGCGACTACCCGCTGACGCCGGCTGAGGATACGATGATGGACATCCTGGTGCGCTCAGGCAGGCAGGTGGTGGGTACGGGCAAGATCGACGACCTGTTTGGCGGGCGCGGGTTGACCGGCACCAACCATTCCGAGGACAACCTTTCGAGCATCAACGGGCTGCTGCAGTACCTGGATGAGGATTTTGAAGGGCTGATCTTCTCCAACCTGATCGAGTTCGACATGATCTACGGGCACCGCAACGATGCGCGCGGTTATGCCGACGCGCTGGAAGCCTTCGACCGCGCGCTGCCGGCGATTCAGGAACGCATGCGCCCCAACGACATCGCCATGATTGTGGCGGATCACGGCGTGGACCCCACCACCCCCGGTACGGATCACTCGCGCGAGTATATCCCGCTGCTGGTGTTTGGCGAAGCGGTCAATGCCCATGTGGACCTGGGCATCCGCCCGACCTACGCGGACGTGGCGGCTACGCTGGCTGAGATATTCGATGTGCAGCCCCCGCGCATCGGCAGCAGCTTCCTCAAGGAGATCGTCGGGTAAGCGGGTTTGGTTGGATTGCAAATAAAGCAGCGGGCAGTCGCCGGGAGACTGCCCGCTGCTTTTGGATTGGTGACAGCCGGCAGACTGTGCTCCTGCCAATCGCCTCTATAATGGAAAGCATACCAAAACCTGCGATGGGAGATTTGCCATGCATCCGCAACCCAAACTGCTACGTTTCAGCCTGTTCGGCCTGCTTTACCTGACCCAGGGGGTGGTGCTGGGCTATTTTGCTGCGCTCAACGCGCTGTACCTGCTGTCCAACGGGCTGGACATGGGCGACGTGGGTGTTTTTTCCTCCATCGCGTTGATCCCTTTTGTGATCAAGATCTTCTTCGGCATGTTGAGCGACCGGGTGAACTTCTTCGGGCTGGGCCGTCGCAAGCCCTACATTGTGCTCGGTCTGCTGGTGCAGGTGGCGGCGCTGATTTGGGCGGCTTCCATCGATGTGGGGCGGCAGTACTGGACCTTTGTGGGCGTGGCTTTTTTGCTGCAGATGGGCATGGCTTTCTATGACACCTGCACGGATGGTCTGGCGCTGGACATCACTCCCGAGAATGAAAAGGGCATCCTGCAGGGTTTCATGGTTGGCGGGCGCTCGGTGGGGGTGATCGTGGCAGCCTCGGTGGCGGGGGTGATCGCCGAGCGCTCCTGGCCGATGGTGTTTTACTTCCTGGCGGGGGCCAGCCTGCTGCCGTTTACGCTGCTCTTCTTCGTGCGCGAGGGTGTGCGTCCGGCAGGCGAGCGTTTCAACTGGGGCGCTTTTGGCGCTTTTAAATCGGTGCAGGTGCTGGCGGTTGCGGCTGCCGGGCTGGTGATCTTTATGGTCGTGGTGGGCGCCAACCAGCTGGTCAACCCTTCCTATTCCGCGCGGTTGGGCATCGACCTTTCCACGGCGGGGTTCATCACCACCATCTGGGGCATCGGCTGCGTGGCGGGGGCGTTCGCGGGCGGGTGGATCATGGACCGGGTGGGGGATCGTTCGGCGCTGTGGGTGGTCATGTTCGCGGTGGCGGCGACGCTGGCGTTGGTGGCGTTTGTGCCCAACCTGCCGCTGGCATTTGCGGCGGCGGTGTTGTTCGGCATGGCTTACGGCGCGGGGCAGGCGGTGTTTTTTGCGCTGGCGATGAAATACACCACACCCGCCATCGCGGCTTCGATGTACTCCATTCTGATGGCGGTCACCAACGTGGGACAGGGCATCGGGTTGGGGCTGGGCGGCGCGCTGGCCAAGTCGGCGGGGTACCCGGTGGCTTTCCTGATCTTTGCCGCGGCGATCTTCCTGGTGGCGCCGCTGCTGCCGCTGATGTTCCGCGCCCGCCGGCAGGCGGAAATGGGCGCATAGCGGTGGCGGGTTAATGTCGAAGGGGGGGTCAGAGAAAGGATAATTAATTCATGCACAGTTCATTTCATTCTCTTGGTAGAAAATTGGCACGCTTTGTTTTTCTCATTTTATTATTATCTTCAAGCTGTAATAATTTCTCCCCTACGGATACTTCTCCCGCGGTCCCGACTGAGGCAGTATATCCCGATAAAAATACATTGGAACCATACCTTCGGGAAACCCTGGTGTCCACCCGTTCTGTGCCTCAAGTTACCCCAAGTGGAACAAGCATACCTGATACAACCAGGATGACCTCGGTCTGGGAGGGTCTCACAGCCTCTCAGTATATTGTCTTTTCAGCTTTATCATTCAATGAGAATGAACAGGCTCTCGCTGACTTAAAGATTCTGTCCGCCGATGGAAAAATCGAAAGATCGATTGTGAATATTCCTGAAGGAAGTACCTCCTCCGTAAAGCTATCGCCAAATCGGAAATATCTGGCATATATCGACGCGTATAGTGCGTTAAGTGAAATAAATATTCTTGACTTAACTTCGAATCAAATCATCTCATTCCCGCAGATTGCGCCCTGTTCCAGTGTTCATTGGGCTCCAGATAACATAAATCTGGTTGCTTCATGTGAAGAAGTCTATATCGTCAACCTGATGGACCAAACCCTGACCCCGATTATTCTGGGACGTGGACCACAACAAACGGATGTTGATGTTGTCTCCTGGTCTCCAAATGGGAAATGGATAGCCATTCGTAGATTCTACGACAACATGTGGGATAGGGATTTGGGCGGCGAGCTCTATCTCATTGATACAATCTGTCTCATGGACCCCATCACATGTCATGAACATATGCGATTTGTCGACAAAGTCCGGTCAAATTTTGAGTCGCCGACCTGGTCCCCGGATAGTATGTACTTGGCAGCTTATTTGCATAACGGCGAAATTGGTATTTGGGGAACAACACAAGCGAAAGTTAAAAAGGTAAAGATACCCGATTGGGAAAAAGGTAATGATATATTTAGGCCCTACGGCGATTTAGCCTGGTCTCCCGATGGCGTTTGGTTTGCTTTCACTCAGCTCAATCCGGGAAATGAGCTAAAAAGAGATAGCTACGATATTTACCTCATGCCTGTGAGTGGAGAAGGAAAAAAAGTTCTCCTTCAAACCAACACAATTTATTGGGTTGCCGGTTGGTTCGTGATTCCGTACCTGGCTGAACCGGGTAAAGTGTATGAGATCACCTCAATTGGTGAACAATTGAGGCTGCATGTTTCACCTGGTTTGGATAGTGAAATTCGTTATCAACTTGAGTCGGGAGAGATCGTCACCGTTCTGGATGGTTTAAAGGAAGTTGATGGTTATCAATGGTGGGAAATAATTACAGAAACTGGCAATAAAGGTTGGGCGGTTTGCATACCCGAGTGGTATGAACCGAAGAATTGACCCTATGCGCTCCGTTTCTTCTTTTGTTTCACTTCCACCCGAATGACCTGCTTGAGAATAAGATGACCTGCTTGCGCCCCAGGTGTCATTCCAGCTCAATCGGGCGCTCCATCAATCATAATGCGCCAGGGTTGGGCACGTTTGCTGATGGGTGAGAAGTGAGAGCATCTCCCTC
>JACRAG010000472.1 GCA_016213455.1 Anaerolineae bacterium
TGATCTAAAGAAAACCATTGCATCCAACCGGCTTTTGGGCCTGTGGCGGATGATGACTGGTTTTCGGTGGCACTATTTGGGCGCCACGCTCAGCCTCGGTATTTCTGCCGCGGCAAAAACATCTACCTATCTCTTGCTGAGCTTCTTTGTCGATAATTATTTTGGACAGGGAACGCGAAGCGTTGCCTTGCCTTGGATTGCCCTGGGTTTTGTGGGTCTGGCGTTGATTGAGGGCGGCTTCAGCTTTATCAGCGGGCGCCTGTCTGCGCAAACGGCGGAAGGAGCAACCCGCCGCCTGCGCAATTACCTGTATGACCATATCCAACGGCTCAACTTTACCTATCATGACAAGACGCAGACGGGTGAATTGATCCAACGCTGCACATCCGACGTGGACGCGGTGCGCCGGTTCTTCGCGGATCAGGCCATCGGCGTGGGCCGGATCATTCTTTTGTTTGTGATCAACTTTGTGGTCATCCTGCGTCTGGATGTCAAGTTGGGCCTGGTTTCCATCGTGGCGGTGCCGTTTGTGATCCTGACATCCGCGTTCTTTTTCAAGCGCGTGTCTAAAGCCTACGAAAAGTTCCAGGAGCAGGATGCTGCGCTGACCACCACGCTGCAGGAGAACCTGAGCGGTGTGCGGGTTGTCAAAGCTTTTGCGCGTCAGATGTACGAAATGGAGAAATTCGAGAAGGATAACTGGGAGAAATTTGTGCGCGGCAAGAAATTGGTTCGCATGCACGCTTTCTTCTGGCCGGCTTCGGACATTCTTTGCGGCGCACAGCTGGTGATTGGCTATATTGTCGGCGCCTTGATGGTGATGGACGGACAGATCACGATTGGCACCTTTTTGGCTTACCTGGGTCTGGTCGGCTGGATTATCTGGCCGATGCGCAACCTGGGCCGCCTGATTGTGCAAACCTCCACCGGAATGGTGTCCTTTGGACGCGTCACCGATATCATCAAGCAGGACCGCGAACCGTTGGATGACGGCGATTATCGCCCCGCCACGCTCGTCGGTGAGGTGGTTTTTGATCAGGTGGGTTTCCATTACCATGCCGGTGAGCCGGTGCTGAAAGATATCGATTTCACCTGCAAGCCCGGACAGGTGGTGGCATTGTTAGGCTCCACCGGTTCAGGCAAAACCACTTTGGTCAACCTGCTACCGCGTTTCTATGATTACACCGAAGGCAAAATTCTACTCGACGGCGTGGAATTGAACCGTTATACCCGGCGTTTCCTGCGGGAGAACATCGGTATTGTGGAGCAGGAGCCCTTCCTGTTCTCGCGCTCCATTCGCGAAAACATCACCTACGGGGTGGGCCGGGATGTGGCGCAGGAAGAAGTGGAGGCTGCAGCCAAAGCCGCAGCTATTCACGATGTGATTGTGGGCTTCCCCAAGGGGTATGACACCCTGGTTGGCGAAAAAGGCGTGACCCTTTCCGGCGGACAGAAGCAGCGTGTGGCACTTGCGCGCACCCTGTTGAAGAATCCCCGCATCCTCATCTTGGATGACTCGACCTCCGCAGTGGACACCGAGACCGAGGCGGAGATTCGCCAGGCTTTGGTGAACCTGATGGAGAACCGGACGACCTTCATCATCGCCCACCGCATTCAAAGCATCATGGAAGCCGATCTGATCCTGGTTTTGGACAAAGGCCAGGTGGTTCAGCATGGAATTCACGCTGAACTGGTCGCACAGGATGGCATTTACCGCCAGATTTATGACATTCAAACTCGTATCGAAGCCGAGTTAGAAAAGGAAATTGCCAATGTCTCCTGATTATTTCGAGGAAGAGGAGTTCGAGGCAAAGGTAACAGGTAAGACGATGCGGCGCATCTTTGGTTTGATCAAGCCGCATTGGCGATTCATCGTTACTTTCTTGATTTTCATCGTGATGGTATCCGGCATCGATGCTTTCTTCACCTACCTGTCCAGAGATATCATCGATAACGGCATCCTGGCGGGCGACCGTTCGACCCTGTTCCGCCTGCTGTCTTATTACGGCGGTTTGATTGTGGTCCAGGCGGTGCTGGTCTTCGGTTTTATCTATACCGTGGGCGTTCTGGGTGAGCGGGTGCGTTATGACCTGCGCCAGAAAATGTTCAACCATCTGCAGGACCTTTCGCTGTCGTATTACAGCCGCACCCCGGTGGGCTGGATTATGGCGCGGGTCACCTCGGACTCGGACCGGGTTTCCGATCTGGTGACCTGGGGATTGCTGGATGTGACCTGGGGTTTCACCAACATTCTCACCTCGGTGATCTTCATGTTCGCCATCAATTGGCGGCTGACGCTGATCGTGATGCTGATGGTGCCCATCCTTACATACGTGGCGATTGAGTTCCGCAAGCGCATCCTCAAGCAGTACCGCAATGTGCGCAAGATGAATTCCAAGATCACCGGCGCATTCAACGAGAACATCACCGGTGTGCGTGTGGTGAAAGCGCTGGTGCGCGAGGAAGAGAACGCCAGGGAATTCAATGTTTTGACGGGTGACATGTACAAGGCGGCTTACCGGGCTGCCTGGTTAAGCGCCTTGTTCCTGCCGAGTGTGCAGATCATCGCGGCGGTCGCGCTGGGCGCCATCGCCTGGTACGGCGGCTGGCAGGCTGGCATTGGCGGTTTGACCATCGGTGGGATGCAGGCATTCATTTCATACGTCACCTTCATGATGTGGCCCATTCAAGACCTGGCGCGCATCTTTGCAGAAATGCAGAATGCCATCGCTTCGGCTGAGCGGATTTTCTCGTTGACCGACACGACCCCCGAAGTTGCCAACCGGGCAGATGCCTTTGACCCCGGAAGCATCCAGGGCGACATCGAGTTTGACCATGTCAAATTCTATTATGAAGACAATATTCCGGTTCTGAAGGATTTCAGTCTGCGCGTCAAACGCGGCGAGACCATCGCGCTGGTTGGGCCAACGGGCGGCGGAAAGTCCACCATTGTCAACCTGGTATGCAGGTTCTATGAGCCGAAAGAAGGCGAGATTCGCATTGGCGGAACGGATTATACGAAGTACTCGCTGCATGCCATCCAGTCGCGCATCGGTGTGGTGCTGCAAACACCGCACCTGTTCTCCGGTTCAGTGCGGGACAACCTGCGCTATGGACGCCTGGACGCCACGGACGCCGAGATCGAAGAAGCGGCAAAACTGGCTGGCGCGCATGAGTTCATCACCAAGTTCGAAAAGGGGTATGATGAGCCGGTGGGCGAGGCGGGCAATAATCTTTCGGTCGGACAGAAGCAGCTGGTCAGCCTGACCCGCGCCATTCTGGCACGTCCGGAGATTTTCATCATGGATGAAGCTACCAGCTCCGTGGACACCTTGACGGAGGCCTTAATTCAGCGCGGCATGGAGAAATTGATGGAAGGCCGTACCAGCTTTGTGATTGCGCACCGTCTATCAACGATCAAGCGCGCAAACCGCATCCTGGTGATCGAGGGCGGTGAAATTGCTGAGATGGGCACACACGCTGAGTTGCTACGCGAACGCGGTAAATACTACCAGCTTTACACGCGCCAGTTCCGCAGCCAGATGGAAGAAGTGTTGGATCCATTTGCGGGAGTGCCTGGAGCCGCCCCAGCCGCAGCGGATTAAGCGTATAGGCATAAAGATGGATAAGAAAACCGTGCGGGTTCAAGCCCGCACGGTTTTTAGAATGTGAAGCCCGTCCTCGCGTTGGACCTGCATGGCGAAATCGAAGCAATCGATGCGCGTAGCCAATGCGATGTCGGGCGGGGGGAAGGCGCTGCGGGTGCCGTCATAATGCCGACCAGAACGGGATTGCTGTACGCGTCTTGTCAGGTCTTCGGCGGACCAGGACTGACCGGTCAACTGCGCTTCGATCAGGTCGGCACAGACGGCATCTTCGTCGCCCCAGTCATCCGCAACGCCCAAGACGTTTTTTTCTCGGAGTAGACCGGTCAGCACAAAGGTGACTTTGGGCGGATTCAAGGATTGGATGGCGCGCGCGGTGGCAGCGGCATTGGTCAGGGCTGCCGTGAAAATGGGTTGTGCGTTGATGGAGCGCACAACCCCTTGCGTCCCGGCGGTGGTGCGTTGAATGATGGTTTTGCCGCGCAGGCGTTCGAGGGGCAATTGCGATGGGCTGTTTCCCAGGTCGAAGTCTGGAATGGGGATGCCATCCACTTCGCCGAGCAGCAGGCTTCCGGGAAACCGCTGTCCCAGCTGCCTGGCTTCATCGATGCCTGAAACAAGCAGGATCTGCTCAACACCGGCATCGAAAAGGTAGCCGGCAGTGGTAAAGGCGCGCAGTACGTCGATGACCACCGCCAACCCTTTTACCCTTTCACAGCCGTCCAGTGAGACCCGCTCAAATTTCATGCAGTCATTATACTGCCGCTTCTGTTTGCGCTATTGGTTTGACCACCAATACACAATAATCTTGACCGCGCATTTTGCCCATGAAGTCAAACATGCGTTTCGTCATGCCGTATTTCCGGTTCAGTATCTGGTTGGCTTTTTCCGCGGTGACCTCGTCGCTGATTTCGGCGTAGGCTTCCACCCAGTCTCCCAGTAATTCACCATTGCTTTTGCACGGTGCAAGACGGATGTGCCCGTTTTTTCGGACGCGTTTGACCTTGCCGGA
Organism: Anaerolineae bacterium; assembly: GCA_016213455.1. Classification (GTDB taxonomy): domain Bacteria; phylum Chloroflexota; class Anaerolineae; order Anaerolineales; family Anaerolineaceae; genus Anaerolinea. Next base: position 4,618 of record JACRAG010000472.1, read on the forward strand.
TACCAGGAAGGTGCGCACATTGATGGTGTCGCCTTCCTGCGCAAACCAGACCGGAGTTTTGACACCCTGTCGGGATTTCCGATAGGTTTCCATGTTCAGGTAGTTTTGATTCTCGAATGGTGAAAAAGGATGTTTCATGCCGGTACCTCGTAATATTATTGGATATCATAATGGGTGAGGGACAACGTTGTCCAACGATTGTACAAGCTGAAGCGGACGATGTGGATATAAAAACTACTCCTGGTGGGGTGCGCAGGAGTAGTTCAATTTACGCCGGGGATGATCAGCAGCCCGCCAAGCCCGCGATATAACGCTCCACGCCGGGGATATCCAGTGGCTCTGAGATGAAGAAGCCCTGCATGAATTCACAGTTCAGGTGTTTGAGCACCGAGTGCTGCTCGAAGGTTTCTACGCCCTCCGCGACGACATCGATATCCAGTTCGTGCGCCAGGGTGATGATCGCCTGAACAACCCCGGTTGTGCTCTTGGCGCGCCCCAGGTTGTTGACGAAGGAGCGGTCGATCTTGATTGCGTCCACTGGCAGGCTGTCGAGATATCCGAGTGAGGAATACCCGGTGCCAAAATCGTCGATATATAGCTGCACACCCAGGCGGCGCAGGTTATCGAGTGCCTGCACCATCTCGCAATCCGAACGCACGATGCTGCTCTCGGTCATCTCCAGGCGCAGGCAGGTGGGGGGCAGGCTGGTTTCTGCCAGAATATTGGCAACCTGGCGGTAGAAATCGGGGTTGAGCTGGCGCGGGCTGATGTTCACGCTGATCATCAGCGGTGGATCGATTGGAAAATGGTCTTGCCAGAGGCGCATCTGCCGGCAGGCCTCCCGCAAAACCCACAGGCCCAGCGGGATGATCAGCCCGGTTTCTTCCGAGAGTTGGATAAACTCGTTGGGCCAGATCAACCCGCGCTGCGGGTGCTGCCATCGAACCAGGGCTTCGAAACCGATCAACCGGCCGGTTTTTAATTCGGAGATGGGCTGGTAATGCAGCAGGAGCTGGGCGTGCTCCAGCGAGGTGCGCAGTTCGCTCTCCATTTCCATGCGTTGGAGAAGCTGGTCGCGCATGCTGTAGTCAAACATCAAGAAACGCCCGGGGCAGTTTTGACGGGCCTGGATGACCGCGATACAGGCTTCCTGAAGAACCAGTTCGGCATTTTGCTGGTGTCCGTTGCGTAATGCGGCGCCAACGACGGTGGTGATGGTTACAGCGCGTCCATCATGTGTGAAGGGGTGGCGCAGCCGTTCCAGGATGCGCTGAGCAACCGTCTCCACAAAGCTGGTTTCTTCAACGTCTTTGAGCAGAATACCGAAGCGGTCTTCACCCAGCCGGGCGATCATGTCATCAGCCCGGACACAGGTATGTAGATTGGTGACAACCTGCTGGACGAGATCTGTGGATTCTTCAGCCAGGCGGTCGCTGAGCAGCGGGTAGTAATCCAGGTCTACCAGAAGGATGGCAAAGGGTCTGCGACCTTTGGCGAAGATGCTGCGCGCAGAGTCAAGGAAAAGCTGCTGGTTGGGCAAACCGGTCTGCTGATCGTGAGAGTTTTGATAAGCCAGCCGGTTGGACCGGCGCATCTGCTCGGACAAATCCCGTTCGGCCCGCACCATGCGCACGGCTAGCTGTCCGGCGACTTGAACCAATTCAAATTGGACGGGGGGCAAGTTCAGCGTGGAGTCGGGATTGTCTACGCGGATCGAACCGGTCAGGCGGTTGCCGTCATACAGCGGGAACAACGCCAGGGTCTGGATGCCGCGGCTGATCAGGGCGGAGCGGTCGTCCGCGACCTCATCGGGCAGGGCGATGGCGTTCACGATCTGCGGGGTTGTCCGACCGGCGCGCATGGTCTTCATCCACCAACGACTGTCCAATACCAGAGCTGACTGCGCGGAGGCTTGCTTTTCATCCTGCCAAAAATACGTTTCAATAATGTCTGCGCTGGCGGCTGAATGCAAGGTCATCAATGCGCTTTTTCCGTGCAACAAACGGGTGATGGCACGCAAACAATCCTGGACGAGTGGAGGAACACTGTTCGAAGGTATAGATAATGGTTTTTCCATGCAGGTTCTCTTTTTATCCGGCGAGGCTACGAATGAATGACGATTGTGCTGCGACTGTTGAGACGTGCAATGGAGTTGTAATGCAAGGAGTGTGCCAGACAAAAAAGGAGGCGGATCATCTCCACCTCCTTTTTGTGAACCTGTGATCTTCCAGAAGGGATAATCACGCGGTCAAGCGTTTTTCCCTATTGCGAGTCAGGTCAACCAGCAGCCTGCAATTTCTCGTGCTTTTCTGCGTGCAGCGCCAGCACTTTATCCTGGACCTCTTTGAGATACCTGCCGCGCAGAGGGAAGGCGATCAGGATGACTGCACCGATCAGCATGGCGACGCCGGGGATCAATCCAGCCAGCACCTTGATGCCAAAAAGGGCATTGGCGGGTTGGTCGAGGAAGATTTGCCCGTTATTCTGATCGCGGGTGACGAATTTGGTCAATTCCAGGACGAATGGAAACAACCACAGGGCCAGGGATTGGGCGGGTTTGGTGATGAGTGCATTCACGCCGAAGAAAGCGCCCTCACGGCGAACACCAGAGCGTAATTCATCCTCGTCGGCAATCTGAGCAAACAGCAAATTGGTCATGGTTTGCGGACCGCTCAAGCCGAAACCAGCCAATGCCATGCAAACCGGGATGAATGCCGGCGGAACAATCACGATCAATGTCAGTCCGATTCCGGCAATCACCAACAAAAGCTGCTGCGTGCCCACCACCCCGAAGCGTTTGCGGATCAGGTTGGTGGTGGGTACGCCGATGATGAGCGGGATAAACAGGCAGGCCAGCAGGATCAGTGTGTTGATCTTGACCACATAATCCGCCAGGTAAAAGATGGTTCCAAGCACCAGCGATTGCATCAAAATGGACATGAAATTGGCGGCGACCAGGATCAGGAAGGATCGGTTGGTGATGGTCAGTCGCAGCGCCGTGACCATGGGGATGGGCTTATCCACACGGGTAAATTCGGGGCGTTCTTTGACCTTGAGTGTGGTGATGATGATCAACACTGCGGCGACCACGGCGACGACGATCATCGAGATCTGCAGCGGCAGGAAGGAAGGGGATGCGCCCGCCTTGGGACGGAAAAGGTCGGGGATGATGAAACCCACCAGGGTACCCAGCAGCCCAAACAGGCTGGAAGAGATCTGCAAATGGTTTCGTTCCCGGTCAGACTCGCTGACCTCAGGGAGCAGGGAGGAGTAAACCAATCCGATGATGGTGTAGCAGGTGTCATACATCAACATCGACACCAGCATCCAGATGAACAGGGTCTGCTGACCGGCCTGGGGCGGAGCAAACCAGACCAGAATGAAGGTCAATGCCA
>JACRAG010000474.1 GCA_016213455.1 Anaerolineae bacterium
CGCACTGTGGCCTTCATCATGGGCGCCTCTTTCTCCATGTTGGTCGGTCAGCTGGGTATGCGCATGGCCATTCAGGCCAGTGTGCGTTCGGCGTCTGCTGCACGCCGTGAGTTCAACGAAGCCCTCTCGATCGCCTATTATGCCGGCACTTACACCGGTATGCTCACGGACGGTCTGGGCCTCTTTGGCGGAACAGTCCTCTTCATTATCTTCGGTAAAGCGGCCCCGGATGCACTGCTGGGCTTCGGCTTCGGCGGTACGTTGATTGCGCTGTTCATGCGCGTGGGCGGCGGTATTTACACTAAGGCTGCGGATGTTGGCGCTGACCTGGTTGGTAAAGTAGAAAAAGACATCCCCGAAGACGACCCGCGCAATGCGGCTGTGGTCGCCGACCTGGTGGGTGATAACGTGGGTGACTGCGCCGGCATGGCGGCTGACATCTTTGAATCTTATGAAGTGACGATCGTCTCGGCGCTGATCCTCGGTCTTGCGCTGCTGGCTGAAACCGGCGAGATGAAATGGATCGTTTATCCTTTGATCATCCGCGCCATCGGTGTAATCAGCTCGATCCTGGGAACTTTCACCGTCCCGATCTGGGAGAAATTCCCGATCAAATTCTTGCGCGCGCACGATGCGGAAGAATCGATGTTCCGCTCGTACGAAGTTTCCTCGGTCAACACCGTGTTGTGGGCTTTCGTTCTGGCGATTACCTATGGTCAAGACTGGAAACTGGGCATGCTGACCACGGTCGGTGTTGGCCTGGCGGTTGCTTTCAACCCCTTGACATCTTACTTCACTGCAACCCGCAAGACCCCGGTTCAAGACATCATCAAAGCGACCAAATTTGGCCCCGCGACCACCATTCTCTCCGGCCTTTCCGTCGGCATGGAGTCCTCTGTGTGGGCGCTGCTGGTCATCGTTGTCTCCTTCGTAGCTGGCCTGTTGATTTACTCGAATGAAGGACCGCTGTATGTGTTGTATGCGGTTTCGATGATTGGTATCGGTATGCTCAGCCACACCGGTAACAATGTCGCCATGGACTCCTACGGTCCCATCTCTGACAATGCGAACGGCATTGGTGAGATGGCCTGGCACGACTTGGATGATGACAATACCAAACGCGCCCGCCAGATTATGGCTGACCTGGACGCGGTTGGCAACACCACCAAAGCCATCACCAAGGGTGTGGCAATTGCTTCCGCGGTCATCGCGGCGGTTTCTTTGTTCTCCTCCTTCCTGACCGACGTTGGTCGCGCGCAAGCCGGCCTGGGCCTGGAAGTGCTCAAAGGCATTGACATCGCCAGCACCCGTGTGTTCATCGGTTTCTTGATCGGTGGCGCGCTGCCCTGGTTGTTCAGCTCCCTCTCCATCAAAGCCGTCTCCCGCGCCGCGGGTCAAATTGTGGAAGAAGTACGCAAGCAGTTCCGCATTCCGGGTATCATGGAAGGCACTGTCAAACCGGACTATGCCCGGGTGGTTGGCATCTCCACCGCTTCCGCGCAGAAAGAATTGATCCCGCTGGCGACTATTTCGGTGCTGATGCCCTTGATTGTGGGCCTGGTGCTCAAGGTTGAGGCGTTGGGCGGTTTCCTGGCTGGCGTTATTCTCTCCGGTCAGATGCTGGCGGTGTTCATGTCCAATGCAGGCGGCGCCTGGGACAATGCCAAGAAGGGTATCGAAGACGAACCGCGTGACCTGGTGGCTAACACTGGTAAGGGTTCTGAACGGCACAAGGCTGGCGTTGTGGGCGACACCGTGGGTGACCCGTTGAAAGACACAGCTGGTCCGGCATTGAACCCGATGATCAAAGTTGTCAACCTGGTTTCTCTGCTGGCTGCACCGATCCTGGTTCAGTCGACGGGAGTTGTTCCCTACATTGTTGCGGGCGTCATGCTTGTGGCTGTGATCTGGGCAATCTTCCAGAGCAAGAAATCTGAAGTGGACGTGCTCGAAGGCTAATCCTGTCAAAGGATCAATCAACCCGGACATGGCTAGCTGTGTCCGGGTTGTGCTTTTAAATGAATGCAACCATCGCAGCGAAGTCGTCCGGGTATGGAGCAGAGAAATCCAGGCTCTGGCCGGTTGACGGGTGGTTGAAATGAATGCTTGCGGCGTGAAGCGCAGTACGTGGGCACGGCGGAAGCAGGGAGGGGTTTACGCGCGGACCGTGCCAGGAGGATGGGTAAGCGTACAACGGGTCGCCGAGGAGGGGGATGCCGGCGAAGGCGCAGTGAGCGCGGATTTGGTGCGTGTAGCCTGTGTGTGGCGCGGCTTGCACCAGGCAGAGCAGCGATCCCTTGCGAAGGCAGGACAATTCTGTCAGGGCAGGTTTACCCTGATCGGATACGATGGTACGGTGTCGGCGGTCTCCATTGACTTTTAACGGAGCGTTGATGGATATAGAAGACCAGTTCGGAGTGCCAATGCACACGGCGTGGTACTGTTTGGTAATCTGGCGTTCGGCGAACTGCCGGTCGAGTTTCTTGTGAGCATCCGTTGTGCGTGCCAACACGATGGCTCCACTGGTCTCTTTATCCAGACGATGGACGATATACAGCCTGCCCCATTCTGGCTCCAACACGGATCGAAGCGTCGGCAATTGTGGTTGATAGCCATCCTGAACAGAGAGTAAACCGGCTGGCTTGTTGATGATGAGAATGGCATCGTCGGAGTAAAGAATCATAGGGTCATTTTACCGTAATAGAAAAAGACCGCAGGTCATCTGCGGTCTTCATTTGAACAATCCGTCGATTTACCAGGCGTACGCCCAGGGCGCTTCACCGCCAGGACCCGGGAAGATTTCGTCTAGTTTCTTCATCAAATCCTCTGTCAGGTTGATCTCCAGGGCGCGCAGGCTGCCATCCAGTTGATCCATGGTGCGTGGGCCAATGATCGGTGCGGTGACGACTGGATTCTTGAGAAGCCAGGCAAGGGCGACATCAGCGGGATTTTCACCGATCTCCTGACAGAACGCTTCATAGGCTTCAAGCTGCGGACGCATCTTTTCCACGCGTTTTTCCATGTCCGGATTGGCGCGGCGTCCTTCTCGCGCTTTCTGCAATGCTCCGCCCAGCAAACCACCAGCCAACGGGCTCCAGGGGATGATTCCCAGTCCGTAATGGCGACAGGCAGGTACCACTTCCAATTCCACGGTGCGGGCTGTCAGATTATAGAGGCTCTGTTCGCTTACCAGGCCCAGGAAGTGGCGGGAGCGGGCGGTTTCTGCTGCAGTGGCGATGTGCCAACCGCCAAAGTTTGAACTGCCCACATAAAGAACCTTACCTTGTTGAACCAGCACTTCCATTGCCTGCCAGATCTCATCCCACGGGGTTTCGGGGTCCACATGGTGCATCTGGTAGAGATCGATGTGATCGGTCTTCATGCGTCGCAAACTCTCCTCACAGGCCTGGCGGATGTGCAAGGCTGATAGTTTGTTTTGATTGGGCCATTCTCCCATCCGACCAAAAACTTTGGTGGCGATCACAGTTTTTTCTCGCCGCGAACCGCCCTTGGCAAACCAATTTCCCAGGATTGTTTCGGTGATGCCTTCGCCAATTTTCCAACCGTAAACATTGGCAGTGTCGAAAAAATTGATGCCGAGCTCAAGTGCTCGATCCATGATGGCAAAACTATCTTCTTCTGTGGTGAGGGGACCAAAATTCATGGTCCCGAGGCAGAGTTTGCTTACCATTAACCCGGTCCGACCGAGATGGGTGTATTGCATTTTTCCTCCTAAAGGGGTGGGTGAGACAGTTTTTGTCCAACGAAGCATCCTTATTATTGCATGAATACCCCATAATTTTGAGCATCTGTATAATTTTCCAGGCCAACCAAAAACTTGTGGGATCATTTTTATCAAAGAAATATCAAGATGACCCGAATCTGGGAGTAGAATGCTTGCGAATGGACTTTGCGAAACTTTATAATGACATATGTTAGTGAGAATACACCGATTATGGTTTGGGATTACTGGCGGTGAAGTTAACCAAGCATTGCTTCGTCTTTAGGAGGAAAAAATGAAACTGATCACACGCTGGATTGTCGTAGCGTTGGCATTGGCTGCCGCTGCCTGGCTGGTCCCTGGAATCCATGTGGAAGGTTCGTCCGGATGGATTACAGTCGCTGTCATGGCTTTGGCGTTGGGGTTTGTCAATGCCATCATTCGCCCATTGTTGACTTTC
>JACRAG010000484.1 GCA_016213455.1 Anaerolineae bacterium
CGTACCATTAATCCATACCCATTCGAGGAGGGCAGCATGACCGACAACTTCATTTGGTGGCGTGACGGCATCATCTACCAGATCTATCCGCGCTCCTTCGCCGACAGCAACGGCGACGGCGTGGGCGACCTGGACGGAATCACCCATAAACTGGATTACCTCAAAGACCTGGGCGTGGACGCGCTGTGGCTCTCGCCCATTTATCCTTCGCCGGATGTGGATTTTGGCTACGACGTGGCCAACTATCTCGACGTGGACCCCAAGTTCGGCAGCCTGGAAAGCTTTGACCGCCTGGTCAAAGCTGCCCACGAACGCGGATTGCGCATTGTCCTCGACCTGGTGCTCAACCACACCTCCGACCAGCACCCCTGGTTCGTCGAGTCGCGTAAATCCAAAGACAACCCCTACCGCGATTATTATCTCTGGCGCGACCCGCAGCCCGACGGCGAGGCCCCCAACAACTGGCTCTCCATCTTCGGCGGCGATGGTTGGGAGCTGGACCCCGAGACCGGGCAGATGTATTTCCACATGTTCTACAAGGAACAGCCGGATGTGAACTGGCGCAACCCCGCGGTGCGCCAGTATATGCTGGACGTGTTCAAGTTCTGGATGGAGCGCGGCGTGGACGGTTTCCGCCTGGACGTCTTCAACGCCTATTACAAACATCCCGACCTGCTGGACAACCCGCCCGCCCGGCTGCGCCTGGACCCGATGATGCTGGCGCCTTTCTTCCGCCAGAACCACATCAACGACACTGACAACCCGGATATGATCCCGCTGCTCAACGACCTGCGCGCCATCCTGGACGCCGGCGGCGAGACCTACGCCGTGGGTGAAACCTTCATTGGCGGCGCGGACGTCGCGGCGCGCTACATCGGCAGAGACAAACTGCATGCCGCCTTCAACTTTGACTTCCTGAAATGTGGCTGGTGGGGACACGCCTTCTTCAAAGCCATCGACAAGTGGGAAAAACTGCTGGACGGCGTGGACGCCTGGCCCAATTACGTGCTCAACAATCACGACAACCCGCGTTCAGCCACCCGCTACGCGCACGGCGAGGACGACCAGCGCCTCAAACTGGCGGCAGCCCTGCTCTTCACCCTGCGCGGCACGCCGTTCATCTACTACGGCGAGGAAATCGGCATGCGCGACATCCCGCTCACCCGCGACATGGTGAAGGACCCGATTGGCAAACGCTTCTGGCCCCTGATGAAAGGCCGCGACGGCTGCCGCGCCCCCATGCAGTGGTCGGCTGAACCCAACGCAGGCTTTTCCCCGCCCCATGCAGAAACCTGGCTGCCCGTGCACGCCAACTACCCCAAACGCAACGTGCTCGCGCAGCAGGCGGAACCCGGCTCACTGCTCAACTGGTACCGGCGCGTAATTGCCCTGCGCCGCCAGCATGCCGCGCTGCGCACGGGCAAGTTTGTGCCCGTAACGCGCGGCACGAACTTTGTGCTGGCCTACCAGCGCCAGAACGAGGATGAAACCCTGCTGATCGCGTTCAATTTCTCGGGCAACCGCCAGAACCTGGCCCTGGAAGACGACCTTGCCAGCCAGACCTGGGAGATGCTGCTTTCCAGCACCCGCAGCGCCATGGTGCCGTTCAGCGGCGCTTCCCTGTCGCTGGAACCCAATGAAGCGCTGATTCTACGTCCAGTGAAGTAAAACCGCGCCGATCCGCACAAAAAGAAACGGGGCTGCAGTTCATGCAGCCCCGGATTGGATTAATCTGTTCACAAACTTATTGCTGGTCCAGCAAACCCAGTTTGCGCGCCTGTTCGTAAGTGAGCACGTCCGGGTTGGCGGGCGGCGGGGTCTCCTCGCTGGTGGCGAGATCCCAAAAGCTCTCCGCATCCTGGGCGGCAGCGCTCGCGACAACCGCACCCGGTGCAGGCATTTCCAGCAAATCTTCCAGGGCCTTCAACTGCTCCGGCGAGGCTTCCACCTCCGGCTCCGCTTCCGGCACTTCCTCCACCGGCGCTGCCGGCGCAGTCCCGGGCAGCTCTTCCAGCCGGGGCAGGTCGCCCGTGCCGGGCATGATGTTAATGCCCATCTCACCGAGGATGTTTGCCAGCAGTTTTTGCGTGTTCATCGCCTCGTCAAAGGCCAGCGCCATGCGCAGCGCCGCTGGTCCGCCTGGCAGGAAAATCAACAGCGCATAACGTCCCACCGGCGCCACCACCAGGTTGACATCCTTGCCGCGCAGCGCCTGCGCCGCGTCCGGTTTGGGTAAGCCCAGACTGCGCGAGACCTTCTGCAGCGCGCTCAGGCTGGCCATCAAATTGGGCACCATGCGCTCCGCCAGGCTCGGGTCCGGCCAATCGCCGGCCTGGGCAGTCACCCGCCCATTGTCATCCAACAGCAGCGCCGACAACGCGCCCAGCGAGCCGCGCAGGTGAGTCAGCGCATCGCTCAGGGTTGGACCAGCCGTCGCATGCTCACGCACCGCGGGCGGTTCAGGCAGCGGTTCGCTGACCGGGCGAATGGGCGATGTCCGGCGGCGCGAGGGCGGCGGCTCGACAGGAATGGGCATGGTAGGCGCCTCTTCAGCCAGCACTTCCTGCACCGCCGCGATAAAATCTCCCACTGAAACCGGCTTGGCTAGCAGGCGTGAAGCCCCCACCTCGCGGCTCTGGCGCTGAATGTCGCCATCCAGGCTCATGCCGGTGATCATCATCACCTTGATGGACGGTTGGCGCGAACGCACCCGCCGCACCAGGTCAAAGCCCGACATGCCCGGCAGCCGGATATCCACGATCATCAGGTCCACCTTGAAGGCGGTCACCTCGACCATGGCTTCCTCTGCAGAGGGCACATAACTGATGGGAATATTGGGCAGGGCGGTGCGCAGCGCCTGCTGATACATGCGCCCCACATCGCGGGCATCGTCGATGATCAAAATGCGTTTTGCGGACATATGCTTAATTATACGGACTGTTTCCAAATCTCCGTAGGAAAAAGTTCCCTTGATTCACCCTACAGTCCATCCAGAGGGCCAACGATTCCTGATGCCATCCATGTCAACTTCCAGTACAATTAAATTCGACCGGGCAACCACGACCAACCGAAAGGATCACAGCCATGGCTGAGATAAAATTTGAAATCGTCAAGAAAATCGGCACCCTCTCCAAAAGCGGCAAAGGCTGGGCCAAAGAGCTCAATCTCATCTCCTGGAATGAGCGCGACCCCAAATTTGACATCCGCGAATGGGCGCCGGATGGGCAGACCATGGGCAAAGGCGTAACTCTCACCCGCGAAGAGCTGCGGGCGCTGCGCGACCTGCTCAACGGCCTGGAGCTGTAGCGACACCTGCCTGGCACCAACCTGCCGTTCGTGGCTTTCTTAAAAAACAAAAAGGGTTGCCACCGTCCACACAGGTTAGAGGGTTTTGACGCCGCTACGCGGCTTCAAAACCCTCTACTATTCAAAACCCCTCCCCGTTTTACGGGGAGGGGTTGGGGCTCTTTTTAGCCACGGCTTTACGAAAAGCATGACTTGCAACAGACTCTTAATTGAACAAGGCTTCACCTGCCCCGGAGCGGGGATGGAACAAGGCGGATCGCCTTACCCCACCCGCCAGCAAGCCGCCCAGTGGCCCGGGCTGACTTCCTTGAAGGGCGGTTCTTCCACCTTGCAGTGATCCATCGCCACCGGACAG
>JACRAG010000485.1 GCA_016213455.1 Anaerolineae bacterium
AAACCATGGGCGCGTGCATTGTCCGCCGGGACGCCGACATCTTTGCCGGGTGGGATGTCGGGTTTCGGGCGCACCGAGGATTCGCCAAGCCGTCGATGCGCCCCGCCCGAAACCGCGACCTACGGGAGAAGCGCGCTGTTCACCCCGCATGACATCGCGAGCGAGCCCTCCGGGCGAGCGTGGCGATCCCGGCTGTGCGACCAACTGAGTCGGAGGTTGTTTCGTCGCCCCCTGCGGAGGTGACTCGAAACGACATCCATCCCGCATGCCGCTGTCGGGATGCTCATTTCGGGTAGGTTGGGTGCAGGGCGGGTACCCCGCCCGGAACCCAACGCCAAGATGTTGGGATTCGGGCGCAGCAGTTAAAAAAGGCCGAGGTATTTCGCGCCCTCCTCCCAACCTACAAGAGAAGCACGCACCTCATAGCATGTCTGGGTAGGGTGCGTTGCCTCAACGCACCATCTTTTCATCGTGAGCAAGATGGTGCGTTGGCCCAATACGGCCAACACACCCTACGCAGAAAAGGTCCGGAGAGTCACCCTCGCCCCAACCTACCAGACGCGCTCCAGGTCGGGGTTGTCCAGCGGACGACGCCCCACCTTGGCCATGTCCACCCATTCTTCCCCAACCTTGATGCGCACCACATCGGCGGTGTAATCGGTGACGGTGGAACCGTGATTGTCGAACAGAGCCGAACCGACCGCATAGATGTCCACCGGCACGCGCAGCTTTTCAAAGCGGCGGATTTTCTCGGGGCCAAAGCCGCCCGAGACGACGATGCGCACGCTGCGGCAGTATTCCTGCGCGCGCTCGCGCCATTCCACCGGCAGGTTCCAGCTTTCCCAGGCGCCATCCAACGCCTGGCGCACGGTAAAGACCAGGCGCGGGTTCACCCCCAGGTCCAGGCTGGCTTCGCCCAGCGGCGGCACCGAAGCATCCCGCAGGCTGCCCGAAGTGTCCAGGCGCACGCCGTAGAGCAGGTAGCGGGCGGCTTCGTCGGAATGTCCGGCATCCATCAGCTTGCGGTAGCGTTCGAACATGCTGCGGCACACCATCAGCGAGTCGCCCACGCAGTCGTTGTTGAAGTCCACCAGCGCGATGCGCGGGATGCTGAGCGGAAGGGTTTCGGCGAAGGCCAGCATGGCCTCAGCCGTGTCGCCCAGGAAGGCGGCGATGGCGGCATGCGCCACAGTTCCGCCGCCGGCGCCGCCCCACCAGTCGCCCTGTGCGTCGGTGGAGACGAACGGCCCCAGCGTGGAGGCGTAATCCATGTTGATGCGCTGGACGGCGATGTTGTAGGCATAGCCGTCGGCAGCCTGGACTTCGTGAACATCGAAGCGCGCGGGGAAGAACAGCACCGGCTTGCCGCGCGCGGCGCTGAGGGTTTCATATACATTGGTCGCCACCCGGCTGGCGCGGGTGAGGATGCCCAGGGTGGCGGTTTCGAGGATGGCAAAGTCGCGGTAGCGCCCGCGGACGCGCATCACCGGACGAACGTGCAGCGGTTCGCCGTCGCTGCTGACCACCGTGCCGTCGTGCACGGCCCACACACTCAGGCTGTCGGCGGTGTTGACAAAGCGCTCGCCCTCAAAATAGCCGCTGCAGTGGCGCAGCATGGTCAGCGATTTGTCCACGCCCACCACCAGGGTGTTGCCCGGCCGGCGGGTGAACCACTGCATCTCCACTTCCAGGTCGCCGACCGGAAGCCCCTGCGCCTGCAGGTGAGCGGGCAGGTTGTGATGTTCGCCGCGGTAGGTGTAGCCCCGGCGGGAGAGTTCCGTCAGCATGTACGCGATGTTGGTGAAGTATTTGTCACTATACCATCCGCGGCGCATGCGCTCTATATCCAGTTTAAAGGTCGAGTTGTCGAGCCGCTGGCCGTCAAAGATACTCATCGGATGCTCCTGTAAACGCAGCAAGTTTGTGTAAATTTGACACTATTATAGAGGGTTGCGGGCAAAAAGGCAAGAGGTTTCAGTAAGGTATCTTGCGGCGCGCCCAACTTTGTCAATTATCCGTAAAGTTCTTTTATAGACACGCCCGCTTTTTGGTACTATAGTCTTTATAATCAAACCCTTTGTGCATGGGGCATGGTTCAATGCCAAAAGGCAGAGCGGGTTCTTCCAATCGAGCAGATGACAACCGCCTTCCCTGGGATTTATTGGGAGAGCTTCTATTCGATTCACCTGCCCACCTGGCAGCCCTGTTTAACGCCGCCGACCGCATGCTGCGCCACAGCCGCGGCCTGGCGGAATGGTCGGTTTTCCCGCAGCCGGATGCTTCCGGAATTGCGCTGGAGGCGCTTTTCCCAGCGGAGCAGGCAGCCGAATTTGCCCTCCGGCTGGATGAGGCGCGCAAAACCGGTCATCCCCAACGGGTGAAGACAGGCTGGCTGCCGGGCCTGCGCGCCAATCTCCATTTCGAATGGTCCATGCGGAGCGTACCGGGGGCGAACGGCTGGGTGCTGGCGACCGCCGAGCGCACGCTGCAGGAGGTTCCACCGGTCGGTCCCTCGGCCATTTCCCTGAGTCAAGACCTGTTGATTCAGGTGATGCAGACCACCCCCAACCTGTTGTATGTGGTTGACCTGGCGGAGCGGCGCACCCTTTTCATCAACCGCAATCCGGTTGAAATGCTGGGCTATCCGCCCGGCAAGTATGACGGCGATTTTTTTGCCTTTTTTGAGCGCAACCTGCATCCCGACGACCAGCGCCCGGCTTTGGAACATCGCCGCAAGCTGGCGGATATGGCGGACGGCAGCGTGCACGAACTCGAATTTCGCGTGCTGGACGGCGCCGGCAACTGGCGCTGGGTTCTCAGCCGCGATACGCCTTTCAAGCGCGGGCCGGATGGGCGGGTGACCCAGGTGCTGGGGATTGCCCAGGATATCAGCCAGCGCCGCGCCGCCGAAGATTTTCAAGTGCGCCTGACCGAAATCATTGAAAGCACCCCGGACGTGGTGGCTACTTTCCGCGCAGACCTCAAGCTGACCTATCTCAACTGGGCCGGGCGCGATCTTTTGGGGCTGCACACCGACCACCCGGCACGCTATGACCTGCAGCATTTTGGCCCGGCTTGGGCGATCGAACTGATTCAACGCGAGGCCATTCCTGCCGCGCTGCGCATTGGCTTTTGGACCGGTGAAGCCGCCCTGCTGGCAGCCGATGGCAGCGAAGTGCCGGTGTCGCTGGTGGTGCTGGCGCATCCCTCCTCTTCAGCCGAAGTGGAATACCTGTCGCTGGTGGCGCGCGACATCCGAGAGATGCGCCGCATGCAGCGCGAGTTGAGCCGCTCGCGCGATGAATTGGAGCGGCGCGTCTATGAGCGTACCGAGGAACTGCGCCGGTCCGAAGCCCTCTACCGTTCGCTGGCGGAAGCCGCGCCTGATCTGGTTGTGGTGATCGCCCGTGACGGGAATGTGGAATATGCCAACCAGGTTGCGCTGCGTGCTTTTGGCGTCTCGCTTGATCAGATGATCGGTCGCAACATGTCGCAGATTTTTCCGCCCGAAATTACTGCATCGCAGCAGGCAGGGGTGGACGAGGTGTTTGCCACCGGACAATCACAGTTATTTGAAATTCATTCGCCCCGTCCGGACGGTGATAGCTGGCATGATACCATTCTCGTGCCGATCCATGACGAGGACGGCGCTATCACCGGCGTGCTTGTGGTGGCACGTGATGTGACCCAGCGGAAAATGATGGAAGACGAACTGCATAAATCGCGCCAGCTGCTGCAGCTCGTGCTGGATAACATCCCGCAGCGCGTGTTCTGGAAAGATCTTTCGCGTAAATTCCTGGGCGCCAACCAGCCCTTTCTCACGGATATGGGACTCGCCAGCCTGCAGGATTTGGTCGGCAGGACGGATGCCGAACTGCTTTCTAAAGAATTCGCCGACTGGTATGACGCCAGCGACCGCCAGGTGCTGGAAAGCGGGCAGCCGATTTTGGGGTTTGAGGAACCCCAGGCGCGCCTGGACGGCGGCACCAACTGGCTGCGTTCCAGCAAGATGCCGCTGCGCGACCTGGAAGGGCGCATCTTTGGCGTACTGGGCACTTACGAGGATATCACTGAGATTCGCGCTGCGCGCGATCAGCTGGCGGAGAAAAATCTGGAATTGGTGCGCTCCAATGCCGAGCTGGCGCAGTTTGCGTATATCGCCTCGCATGATTTGCAGGAGCCGCTGCGCATGGTTTCCAGTTACGCGCAGCTGCTGCAGCGCCGCTACCAGGGGACGCTGGACGAACGCGGTGAAAAATATCTCGGCTATATCGTGGATGGGGCGGGGCGCATGGGGCAGTTGATTCTGGACCTGCTCACTTATTCGCGGGTGGGCACGCGCGGGTTGAACCTGCATCCGGTGGATACCCGCCAGGCGGTTGCGCGCGCGCTCTTCAACCTGCAGGTGGCGATCAAAGAAGCCGGGGCGCAGGTGCGTGTGGGTGAACTTCCCACCATCCATGGCGATGAAACCCAGCTCATGCAGCTCTTCCAGAACCTGATCGGCAATGCGATCAAGTTCCGCCGCGCGGAAGCGCCGCTGGTGGAGATTTCGGCGCAGCGGGATGGAGAACTGTGGCGCTTTGCCGTGCGCGACAACGGCATTGGCATTGACGAACAGTACTTCGACCGTATTTTTGAGGTTTTTTCGCGTCTGCATGGGCGCGAAGACTATGCCGGTACGGGGATCGGTTTGGCGGTATGCAAGAAAATTGTCGTGCGGCATGGTGGAAAAATATGGGTAGAATCAAAGCAGGGGGAGGGATCAATGTTCTTTTTTACTTTGCCGGCGCTGGCGGAGGCTGCAAATGGGGATGAACGAGCATAATCCAGTGAATATTCTGATGGTCGATGACAACCTGGCGGACATCGAACTGATGCGCGACGCTTTGGGCGAAGAAGTGGAACTGTCCAGCTTTGCCGCCGCGCGCAACGGCGATGAGGCCTTGCGCTACCTGCGCCAGGAGGGGGCTTACCATGATGCGAAACGTCCCGATCTGATCCTGCTGGATATCAACATGCCCGGGAAAACGGGTTTTGATGTGCTGCGTGAGATCCGCCAGGACCATTCCCTGGCTTGCATCCCGGTGATCATTCTTTCCGGCTCCTCCGACGACCATGATGTGGACCTGTCTTACCGCCTGACTGCCAACGCTTACCTGACCAAACCGGTTGGCCTGGAGGCGCTCACCCGCATGATTCATGCGCTGGAGCGTTTCTGGCTGGAATCGGCCCGTTTGCCAACCGCCAAGTGTTTATAACAACATTAATGATGGGATGACGTATGCCATTGCGCGTTTTAAACATCGAAGATAACCCCGCGGATGCCGACCTGCTCCTTGAAACGTTGGAGCTGGAGGGGAAGGCAGACCGCCTGGATGTGGTTTGGGAGAAGCGGCTGCAGAGCGGTCTGCGCCGGCTGGATACGGACCTGTTTGATGCTGTCCTGCTGGACCTGAACCTGCCGGACGGCAGCGGGGTGGAGGTGATCAGCCGGGTGAGAAGTGTGGCGCCGGAAATTCCCCTGCTGGTGATGACCGGCATCGATGACGAGGAACTGGCGCTGCAAGCTGTGCAAGCCGGCGCGCAGGATTATCTGCTCAAAGGGCAGATCAATGCCGCCTTGCTGGAACGCTCCATCCGTTATGCCATCGAGCGTAAGCGCAGTGAAATTGCCTTGCAGCGCCGCGCGCGTGAGATGGAAGCGCTTTACCAGACCTCCCTAGAAATCAACGCCG
>JACRAG010000486.1 GCA_016213455.1 Anaerolineae bacterium
ACTTTAGCGATATATTTATGGTAAATCTCATTCATAAACACGGCACAAGTCAACGAAGAAACCTGGGCAGCGATGATGAATAAGAAGTTCAACAACAGGGTGTTGCGGATGATCTGCCAGGCGATGCCTGAGTTGAACAGGAACTCGAAGTTCTTGAGCCCCACCCAGTAGCTCCCCCAGATGCACGTAGACGGAATGTAATCCTTAAAAGACAGAATAATGACGGGCATGGGCATGTAAGACACCACAAAGATAATAGCGACAGCGGGCAAAGCCATCAAATAAAGCGTCCCATTTCTACGCAGTTCCCGCTGGATCGGATAGAGCACTTTAGCCAGCCCTCCGCTGGGAGGGCCGGCGTTAACGGTCACCTTCTTTCCACGTTTCGCATTTTTCGATAAAAATATCATGCAGACCTCAAAGTTATCGCGCGGTATCGGATATAATCTCAACTGTAAACCTGAACAATCCCAATAAAAATAGGTTTTTGGTCATTAACCTGACGCCGACAGGACATCCATTGGATCACTCGCCCGAAACTGCCCGCAAACAATTCAATACGGATCTGGAAAAGAGCCTGCGCAATCTCTACGACCCTGTGGAGCTGCGGAAAAGCCCGATCATCGGCTGGCTCAACCTGGAAGTAAAAGATGATCCGGCAGTCTCACTACGGCGTGCGATTGTCGACGCCATCCTGTCGTTAAAACCTGCCGGGCGCATCCCCGCAGAGGCCCAGGCCCAGCGGATTTACCAGGTGCTGACTTATCGGTTTATCGAACAAACCAGTCAAAAAGAGGTAGCCAATGACCTCGCGCTCAGCATCCGCCAGCTGCGGCGACTTGAAATCCAGGCCATCCTTACCCTGACGGATCAGCTGCTCGTCCGCCATCCCGATAATCGGATAATCGGGAATCGAACTGACCCCAATGTGCCTGCGATTCTGCCAGTAAACACCCCCGAAATTACCAGCTCGGTCCACACCCAGGCGCATGAACTGGCTCTGCTAAGAACCTCTCTGGAGAAAGAAGAAATCCGGCTGTTTGACCTGGTGGACAGTGTGCTGCATATCTCCGAACCGCTGGCAGCCCACTGGAAGGTAAAGGTCGAGATCAAAGGCGGGTTATCCCCAACCCGGGTGTTTGTGGATCCGGTAACCATGCGCCAGGCGCTTTTGAACATCATGACCGTAGCCATGGAATGCGCCAGCGGCGGCATTTTGCAGGTGAGTTTGCTGGAACGCGAAAACTTTGTCGTGATTTCCTTCGTGCCTGTCTGCCCGGAAGAACAGGTAACACCGGGATACGAAACATGGCAGGATGCCCTGCACCTCGCCTCTGAACTGGTTGAATTATCCCACGGGAAGATTCAGGTGGCTTCTGAAGGCCAGCCCTGGCAGGTTGAAGTCACCCTGCCCCGCCTGGAGCGCATCCCGGTATTTGTGATCGACGACAACACCGATTCGCTGCGCTTGATCGAGCGATATCTGGACGGCAGCCCATTCCGCTGCCTGGGCATCAGCGAACCCGCTCGCGCGCTCAAAACCGCGGAAGAACATCATGTACAGATCATCCTGCTGGATGTGATGCTGCCAGGGGTCGATGGATGGGAGATGCTGGGACGCATCCGAGAGCATCCACTGCTCGGAAAAGTGCCGGTGATCATCACCACCATCCTGCCCCAGGAAACCCTGGCGCTTACACTGGGCGCCGCGGGCTTTTTGCGCAAACCCTTTACCCAGGAGGATCTGCTACAGATCCTGACCCAACAACTTGACGCAAAGGCGAAAGAATAGCCGAGAGCGCTTCGATACAGGCGATCACCTGCGGGATGGAAAGCCCGCCGTTTTTCATCACCGCCAGGCCTGCGCTGGCGGATGATTGTTCCTTGGGGTCGCGGGCAGAAATGAGAATCACCGGGATGGATGCCCATTCCGGGTGACCTCGCTTCTCGATCAAGAACTGGTACCCATCCATCTCGGGCATCATCAAATCCAACAGGATCAAATCGACCGGCTGCTGACGCAAAATCTCCAGCCCTTCGACGCCGTTGCTCGCGCGCAGCACCCGGTAGCCGCGGCGAGTGGAGGTCAACATCCGCCGGAAGAGTTGTTGGGCATCCGGCTCATCATCCACGATCAACAACGTTTTAACCGGCCCTTCCACCCGAGTGATGGCATCCAACAAATTCTCACGCAAAATCGGTTTAACCAGGTACCCGGAAACCCCCAGGCGCTCCGACTCCTGCGGATAAACCGGAATCGAGCAGAAAATGGCCGGGACGTTGTGTGGAAGCTCCCCGGCAGTCTTCAGCGCCTCCATGCCATTGGGGAAGCGAAGATCATTAACCACCAGGGCGCTGGCTGGTGATTGTTCCACTTCCTGATAACCTTGCGCCAACGACTCCACCCGGGCCACTTCGGACGACTCCATGTGGCGCTCAAAAATCCGCGCCAGCCCGGGGTACGGATCCACGACGACCACACGAGGGCGGACTTTGATCTGCGGGAGACTGTGATGCCGTTCGTGTTCTTTATAGTTGGTGTAAGGGTTGATCCAACGGGTGAATTTGTGATCTTCCATTTCGATCGGCTCGACCGGCAGCCGGAAAGAAAATGTGGTTCCCTGGCCTTCGACACTCTCAACCCACATTTTTCCATCATGCAGCTCGACAAAATTCTTGCTGATGCTTAAACCCAGGCCCGTGCCGCCGTATTTTCGCCGGATGGAGCCATCCAGCTGCTGAAACGGGCGGAAAAGCTTCAAACGGTTTTCTTCCGAAATGCCCTTACCGGTATCCGCCACGCTGGTGACGATCCAATTCTGCTCCAGGAAGACCCGTACGGTGACTCCGCCGGTTTCGGTGAAACGACCCGCGTTGCTGAGCAAATTGAGCAGCACTTCGCGGATGCGCGTGCGATCGCATGAGATCTCGGGCAGATCAGGGGAAACTTCCACGTTCAGGTATAAATTCTTGGATTCATACAACGGGCGCACGGCGATGGTCGCTGCCTGTATGATTTCAGCAATCGAACTTGGCTCTTTGCTCAGGGCCATTTGCCCGGCTTCAATCTGGCTGAGATCCAAAACATCATCAATCAAGCTGGAGAGATGCTGACTGTTGCGCAGAACGACCTCAAGGTCAGCCAGCAAATTGGCCGGAATCTTCCGTCCATACGTTTGAGGCGCTTTCAAGATCATCTCACAAAAGCCGATGATCATATTGAGGGGGGTGCGCAATTCGTGGCTGACGTTCGCGACAAACTGCTCTTTGGCGTGGCGTTCATCCTCGGCAATCTTTCTCAGCCCATTGGTGAGTTGGTTGAGGCGGGTCAGTTGTGTATTGGCTTCGCGGAGATTGTCCAGCGTCTCACGGAGTTTGATCTGGTATTCCTGCGATTGGCGCAGCACTGACCGGCTTTGTTCGTACAGAGTCCACACCCCCTCCACCGCGATCAGAAGCGGGCGCAAAGCCAGCCAGACGATGCCATACACTGCCCATAGGGCAATCCAGGTCATGATTTGAAAACTGCCTATGGAAGACTGCGGGGCGGGCGAGTAATAGGTCAGGACCGAACAGACGATGGCAGCGATCAGCCCACCCACCGAACCAAACAGTGTGGTCGATAACCCCACCGGGATGATGAAAAGGAAAGCCGCCATGGGAATGTGGCCAAACCAGATGGTGGAAAGAACCGCGCCAATGGAAACCAGCACGATCAGGAGGGATGAAAAAACAAAACTCTTGTCGCGAAAATACAGCAGCACCAGGCCCGTGAGGATCAAAGCCAACCCGGTCACAATCGACCATGTGTATGACGAGAGCACCATCACCAGACCATGAAACGCCAGGCCTGCCAGGAAAATTGCCGGGATGACATAATTAATCGTCGTTTCCTGAAGTTCCGTGAAGGTTTCTTGCAATTTATAGGGAAGTCCGTCGGGCGCTTGTTGTTGAATTTCCATCCTGATTGAGCCTTATAAGAAATCGTCGGGAGAGGAGGATCGGCACATTTTC
>JACRAG010000055.1 GCA_016213455.1 Anaerolineae bacterium
AAAATCCCCCTTCACCGTTGACGGGGAAGGGGGCAAGGGGGATGGGGAAAATTTTTTTGACATTGTGAAAGCAGTGAACGCCGGGCTGCCCGGGTCGCAGTTGTGGAAAAGCCGCCGCGCCCGGCAAGGTTTTCCACGCCGGGCGCGGCGATGGCAGGATGGGGGAGTGTGGCAGAGTAGTTCCACTTAAAAAGGGTGTCTGGAGCACCCTTTTTCCCCATCCATGCGGGGTTCAGGCCAACAGCATCTGCGCGGCGTCCGCGGCATATTGAATCGGGACAAGCACCTGGTACTTGGCGTCGCTGCAGTTGCCCTCGCAGAAACGGGCGGGGATCCCGGCTCGTTCCAGCCAGGCGCACATGGCAACCGCCAGGGCGAACACATGTGTGTTGAAAACCGATGCTTTCGTTTGGGTATCTTGGTTCATTTTAAGCCTCCGGAATCAAATAAGACCCGCGCGCCGAAACGGTTTGCGCGGTTGTCGAACAGTGGATTGTCTATACAGCTTGGATTTCGAGCAATTTGGAGGTTATAACCCCGGCTTGTGCGATTCGTCACGCACGATTCGCAACAAATATTCCTCAATCACCTCATAGATCAGGCGCGCGCCGGTGGTGTTCATGTGCACCGAGTCGGTGAGCAGCCGGTAACCTTTGCGCTGGCTGAACTGGTCGAGCGTTTCACCGGTGAACAGGGCGCGCAGGATGTATTCGGCGGTGTAAAAAGCCGACCCGTTGTATTGCCGCCCGTTGCGCCCATTGTTTTGCTGCAGCCAGGCCGATTGGCGTTCAAAGACGGGCAAGAAGTCCACTTTCTCCTGTGCGGCGATCTCCCGCCAGGCGGCGTTATAGAAGCGCACCATGTCCATCGGGCGCGACTCGAGCGCTTCGCCGAGGATGGGGATGGAGCACAGCGCGATGCGCGCGTGCGTGTGCATTTTCAGGCGCCGGATGGTTTGGGTCAGGTTGCGGCGAGAAGTGGCGCGGTTGGGCATGTAGTACATGCTTTTGAGGAAGGTGAAATAGGCGGCGGAGTACGGGCGGACCGTGGCGATCAGGTCGTTGGTGCCGACCAGGATGGTGACCACGTCGGGCTGGTCGGCGACGACGCGATTGACCCGGCGCAGCAGGTTGAGCGTCAGGTCGCTGTTCACCCCCCGGTTGATGAAGCGGAAATCCTGCAAATGCGGGCTGGATGCCAGCATGGATACATAATTTGCGCTGACCTGCCCGCGGGTGATGCTGTCGCCAAAGCAAACGACGGTTTTTGTCACGCCCACGATTATAACAAGGCTTGTGTGTAGAATCCGGGGCAAACTGCCACGCGGGGGTCATGGGCCTGGGTTCGCCCGCCTGTGAGGGGGCCATCCTCCAGGGGGTTAATCCAAACCTACCCCAAAATGGTGATGGTAATCATCCTGCCAAACGTGATAAACTAATTTAACTGCCGCCCAATGTGGGCGGACTATTCGGTCAGCCTGTAACCGATGATGATGAACCCGCTGCGTAAACCGCTGTTGGCTGTGCTGGCTGCCTTCCTGGTATTGGGAGGCTGGCTGCTCAATGCCGGACCGCTGACGCCGGTGCAGGCGGAGGACCCGGAGCCGACCCCCGAGGTGCAGGTGCGCAAGGCGCGCATCGCCATCGAGTTCATCCGCACCGACTGGTGGCTGGTGGAGTGGACTGACAACGAGATCTGGTGCCGGCTGTCCGTCGAGCATGAAGGTATTCCCACCTACAACGAAATTGAAGGGTTGTGCGGAAAACGCACCGCCAATTACTGGTTGAGCAGCGTGCCCTGCAACCTGGCTGAGAAGACCGCCGCGCAGTGCCCCGGTTTGTATTTCATTCAGATGGGTGCGCAGCCGGGACGGCGCGAAATTGAAGTGGAGCTGCCTTTGCCGGAGGTGTTCGTCTCTGTGGACGGGTGCAATCCGCTGGAAGGCGAGCGGCGCTGTACCACTCTGCCCAACCTGGTCTTCAACGGCGTCGAGCCGCTGCCCAATGAGACGATCGTCGCCATTCAGGGCACCATCAACGGGCAGCCCTTCACCTGCGCCGACGGTGCGTGCCGCCTGCCGCTGCAGCCCACCGGACTGGAGGGCGTGACAGTGGAGTTCTGGGCGGATTCCAGCTTCGGCGACTCCAGCCCGCATTACGAGGCCAAGGTGCGCCTGGTCCCCTGGGGCGATTTTATGAACCCGGAGGGGGATGGACAGGATCCTAGCGCCTGGTACGTGGATGTGCTCAGCTCGCAGTGGACCGGCGGCGACGTGGCTTCCTGCTCCTACACCTGGCAGGCTTTCCCTGATCTGAACGGCCCACCCGAATGGCTGCTCTCGCCGACTGAAGCCGCCGACCTGGTCACCCAGTCCGGCTATTACTACCTGGCGGGCGCGTTGATCACCAACGGCGTGGCGGATGCCTCGACCTGCCTGGACGGCGGGCTGCAGGCGCTCAACCTGGCCTCGGCCTGCGGCGTGGAAGCCGCCCGGCCCTACCTGGAGCAGTGGCAGAACCGCTTTGACGGCGAGATCCTGCAGGCCTCGCAGGATACCGGCATCCCGGCGCGCCTGTTGAAGAATGTGTTTGCCCGCGAGAGCCAGATCTGGCCGGGATTCTTCACCTCGATCAACGAGGCCGGCCTGGGCCAGCTGACCGAACAGGGTGCGGATACCGTGCTGCTGTGGAACCCGGATTTCTTCCAACAATTTTGCCCGCTGGTGCTGCACCAATCCTACTGCGACCTGGGCTGGGGCAACTTAAAGAGACCCGAGCAAGCCATGCTGCGCGGCGCGCTGCTGCGCAAGGTCAACGCGGCCTGCCCCGACTGCCCGACCGGCATCGACATCTCGGATGCCAGCACGTCGGTCAATGTGTTTGCCGAGGGAATGCTGGCCAACTGCGAACAGACCGGGCAAATTCTGCGCAACCTGACCGGGCAGGACCCGGGCCGGGTGAGCAGCTATGAGGACCTGTGGCGCTTCACCCTGGTCAATTACAACGCCGGGCCGGGCTGCCTGTCCAATGCCATCCGGCTGGCGCAGGCCAACGGTCGCCCGCTGGATTGGGCCAGCGTGACGACCTACCTGGAACCGGGCTGTCAGGCGGCCATCGGGTATGTGGAAGATATCAGCCGGGTGCTCAAAGCCACGCCCACACCCC
>JACRAG010000481.1 GCA_016213455.1 Anaerolineae bacterium
AATTGTTCAGATCCAGGGCAGTGTGGTGGACGTTGAATTCCCCGCCGACCAGATGCCCAATATTTATGAGGCTATCGAAGTACTTGTTCCCGACAAGAAACCCCTGGTGTTGGAAGTGCAAAAATTCCTGGGGGAAAACTGGGTGCGGACTGTGGCAATGGATACGACAGACGGGCTGCAGCGTGGTTTGGAAACGCGCCGTACGGGAGCGCCGATCAGCGTGCCTGTTGGTCCGGGGACCTTGGGACGTATTTTTAACGTCTTAGGCGAGCCGGTGGACAATAAGGGTGAAGTGTCATTCGACCAGCGGTACCCGATCCATCGCGCGGCTCCGAGTTTTGAAGAGCAGTCTACCCGGGTGGAAGTTTTTGAAACCGGTTTGAAGGTGGTTGACCTGATTGCGCCGTTCACCAAAGGCGGAAAAACCGGCATCTTCGGCGGCGCAGGCACTGGAAAAACCGTTATTATCATGGAGCTGATCCGCTCGATCGCGACGGTTCATAAAGGCAATTCTGTATTTGCCGGTGTGGGCGAGCGTACCCGCGAGGGCACCCAGCTTTACCGGGAAATGTTGGAATCGGGCGTGATGAAAGACACCGTGATGGTGTTTGGACAGATGAATGAACCCAGCGGCGTGCGGTTGCGCGTAGCCTTGACCGGTCTCTCGATGGCGGAATATTTCCGCGATCAGGGGCGCGACGTGCTCCTGTTCATCGATAATATTTTCCGCTTCACCATGTCCGGTTCAGAAGTGTCGGCGCTGCTTGGTCGTATGCCTTCCGCGGTGGGTTACCAGCCCACCCTGGCGACGGAGATGGGCGAGTTGCAGGAGCGCATCACATCCACGCATACCGGTTCCATTACCTCCATGCAGGCGGTCTACGTGCCCGCAGACGACTATTCGGACCCTGCGCCTGTGGCGACCTTCACGCATCTGGATGCGACCATTGCGTTGGACCGGGCCATTGTGGAAAAATCCATTTTCCCCGCCGTGGATCCGCTGGTTTCGACTTCCCGAATTTTGGATCCCAACATTGTGGGTGAAGAACATTACCGCACAGCCCGCGAAGTGCAGCGCGTGCTTCAGCGCTACAAAGATTTGCAGGATATCATCGCGATCCTGGGCTTCGACGAACTTTCTGAAGACGACAAACTTATCGTCTCACGCGCGCGCAAAATTGAACGGTTCTTCTCGCAGCCCATGTTTGTGGCTGAACAATTTACCGGGCGTCCCGGACGATATGTGTCGCTGCGGGAAACCGTGCGCGGTTTCCGCGAAATCCTGGATGGCAAGCATGATGATCTTCCTGAGCAGGCATTTTACATGGTCGGTACCATTGATGATGCCATCGTTCGTGCCAAGGAATTGTCGGCCTAAGATGGGCAGAAGCAAGCTTATGCCTTATTTGGTCAGAGTTTCTGGAGGCCAAGATGCCGATGCGCTGTGAAATTGTCTCACAGGACCGGATTGTCTTTGAAGATGAAGCCGAAATGGTCGTGATTCCTGGCGCAGCCGGTGAAATGGGGATCCTTCCCCACCATGCGGCGCTGCTATCGACTTTGAAATATGGCATCATTCGGGTGAAGTTGCGTGACCGGGAATTGTATTTCACGGTCGCGGGCGGGATCGCGGAAGTTCAACCGGATAAAGTGACCATCCTGGCTGATGCGGCAGAAAATGTTGAGGAGATCAACATCCAGCGGGCTGAAGAAGCGCGTGTTCGTGCTGAACAGGCTTTGAAGGACCGCGGTAGTCGCTCTGGGGATGAGTATCTGGCGATTGAAGCTGCGCTGCGCCGCTCCAATTTAAGAATCGACGCTGCTCGCCGCTATCGCCCAGGCCGATAGTGCAATAAAATAGAAGTGATGGACAACAGCCCTGCGCGGCGAGTTGGCAGCGCAGGGCGAATTTTGTAAAAGGATAGTATAAATGCCATTATTTTCCCGCGAATTGGGCATCGATCTGGGTACATCCAATACCATCATTGTTGAAGGCAACCAGATATTGCTGGATGAGCCCACTGTCGTGGCTATTGTCGTCTATGAACAGAAGATGGTTGAATGGGGTCGCGCTGCCCGGGATATGATCGGTCGCGTCTCGGATACGCTTGAAGTGGTCCGGCCTTTGCAACACGGCGTCATCGCAGAATACGAAGTGACCGAAAAGTTGCTGCGTTTCCTGGTCAAGAAAGTGGTTGGCCCGATGCAGCTTTTCCCTCCCCGACTCATGATGACGGTGCCTTATGGCGTTACCAGCGTGGAAAGCCGGGCTGTACATGAGGCCGGTCTGGGAGCTGGTCGGGAAGTGTATATGATCCCTCAACCGCTGGCTGCCGCCATCGGCATTGACCTGCCCATTTCGACCCCTTCCGGAAACATGATTCTTTCTCTGGGCGGGGGAACCATCCAATCCGCCGTCCTCGCCATGAATGATGTGGTTCGCGCAGAATCTCTGCGTACCGGCGGCGTGCGCATGGATGAGGCGATCATTGCGTATGTGCGCAAGAAATACGGAATTATCATTGGTCAACCCACCGCAGAGTCCTTGAAGATCAAGATTGGGGCAGCTGTACCGCAAGATCAGCAGGCTACCCTTGAGGTTCAAGGTCAGGACCAGGTGAGTGGATTGCCGAAACCTGTATCTTTGACATCGGATGATATTGTGGATGCGCTGCAGGAACCCTTGCAGGAAATTGTCTCGAGCGCCAAACGGGTCCTGGAAAAAACACCGCCTGAGCTGATCTCGGATATCATCGACCGCGGCGTGGCGCTTTGCGGTGGCGGCGCGCTGCTGCGTGGTATCGATAAGTATTTGACCAAAGCCCTGGGTATTCCAGCCTACCTGGTGGATAATCCCACAACGTGCACAGCCGAAGGTGCAGCCAAGGCGCTGAGCATGCGAGAGGCGCTTTCTCGCAGCCTTTTGCCCAACTAATATTAAATGCAAAGACAGGCGCGAGAACATCAAAGCGCCTGTCTTTTGTTTTAATCCAGGTAATAGGTCATGCGCTGCAGGTGGATGATCGGATCGATGTATTGCACATTCACGTTGTCGGGGACAATCAAAGTGATGGGTGAGTAATTAAGGATAGCTAGCACGCCTGCTAACACCAGTTCATCGGCGACAGCCTGTGCGGCGGAAGCCGGCACGGTGATCATGGCAACCTTGATGCCATGCCGGCGGGTGAGATCGACCAGCATTGACTCGGGTTGGACTTCAATATCGCCAATGAGGGTGCCAATACGCTCAGGATCATTATCGAAGATCATGGCGATGTGAAAGCCATGTTCCATAAATCCCTGATAATTGGCAATGGCATGACCCAGGTTGCCCGCGCCAACCAGGACCATTTCCCACGTCCGGTTCACATTCAGAATATTGTGAAGCTGCTCGACCAGGAATGGAATGGAGTATCCCCGGCCTTGTTTTCCAAATTCACCATACTGGGAAAGATCTTTGCGAATTTGGGCAGCCGAGATGCCGATCAAGTCTCCCAATTCCTGAGATGAAGTGGTCTGAATGCCCTCGTTCAGCAAGTGCTCAAGAGCCTGCAGATATCGCGGCAGGCGACCGACGACGATGTCAGGGATCATTTTATCAACCATGTTATTCTCACCCCACGCATTATTCTGTTATAAATGATTGCGAAAAGACCAATCACCCGTGATGAACGACAGCGAACTGTCAACAATGTATTGAAATCGTATTAAATTTATCATAAAAGGGTGTTTCGTGCAAATTATCACATGGAGGTATTTGTGAATTTTGATAGGCTTCCTCCGGTCATTTCCTGCGGCGATCCGGGGTCATTTGCTCAATCGACTCTTAAAACGCGGCTGCCTGAGATCCTTTCCCGGGTCAAGGTAGAGAATGCGTATCCGACTGCCGTCATGGACCGGCTGGACCAGTTGGCGTTGTCTATGCGTTCGGGCCGTTTACAGGTGATTGTGGACTCAGGCGCACCTGATGAGCGTTTCCTGGATGAAATTTACGGGCCTTATTATGGCAGGCGCTGGGACGAGCTTAGTTTTTTAATTTGTGAAGGTTATTTCTACAGAAGCATCCTGTCCGCGGTACGGTATTACCAGCCTGGGCCGGGTTTGTTCCATGATCCATTTGGTGTGCAAAAGACGTTGGGTTTGACAGCCTCGGGGCAGATCCTGGCCAACCTGGCGCGCCGGGTTGAATCCTGGACGAATGGCACAGTAGACCGCCGTCAATGCCTGGAAGAAGCCTTTATGAGCGCTTTGTGGGGAAACCGGGCGGACTTAAGCCTGTGGCCGGTCGCCGATGGTCAAACTAGTCCGGATGAACACCTGGCTCAGCCGGATTC
>JACRAG010000482.1 GCA_016213455.1 Anaerolineae bacterium
CCGAAGGCAAAAACCCGCTGTCCATCGACTCGAAAGAGCCGACCATTGACATTCAAGAATATGCGTACAATGAGACGCGCTACCGCATGCTTGTCCAGGCCGACGAAGCGCGCGCCGAAATGCTGATGAAATCGGCTCGCGAAGACGCTTCCAAGCGCTGGGAACTGTACAAGCAGATGGCTGCCATCCAGTACAAAGCCGATAACAACGACTGATCCATGAACGCCACGCTGCGGTGCGCCGAAAGGCGTGCCGCAGCGGACGGATAACAAGGAGCACCGTATGCCTGATTTGACGACTACCTATCTTGGTCTGACGCTGAAGAACCCGCTGGTGGCTTCGGCTTCGCCTTTCTCCAAAAAATTGGAAGGCATTAAGAAACTGGAAGATGCCGGCGCTTCAGCGGTGGTGATGTACTCGCTCTTCGAAGAGCAGATTACCCATGAGAGCCTGGCCCTGGATCATTTCCTCAACCGCGGCACCGATTCCTACGCCGAGGCGATGACCTACTTCCCCAACCTGGACAATTACAACATCGGCCCCGAAGACTACCTGGGCCTGATCGCCAAAGCCAAAGAGAGCGTGAGCATTCCGGTGATCGGCAGCCTCAACGGCGTTTCGACGGGCGGCTGGGTGGACTATGCCAAGAAGATCGAAGCCGCCGGCGCGGATGCGCTGGAGCTGAACGTTTACTACATCGCCACCGACACCGAGCTTTCCGCTTCCGATGTGGAACAGAACTATGTCAACCTGGTCAAGGATGTGCGCGCCCAGGTGAGCATTCCGCTGGCTGTCAAACTCAGCCCGTACTTCACCGCGCTGCCCAACCTGGCCACCCGTCTGACCATGGCTGGCGCCAACGGCCTGGTGCTGTTCAACCGCTTCATGCAGCCGGATCTCGACATTGAGACGCTGGAAGTGAAACCTGGACTGCGCCTGAGCGACTCCAGCGAACTGCGCCTGCCGCTGCGCTGGGTGGCGATTTTGAACGGCCGCGTCAACTGCGACCTGGCCCTGACCACCGGCGTGCACTCCGGCACGGATGTGCTCAAAGCCATGATGGCCGGCGCCAAAGTGGCGATGACGGCTTCCGAGCTGCTGGACAAGGGTCTGGGGCGCGTGGGCGAGATGTTGAAGGAAATGACCGATTGGATGGAACAGTACGAGTACGAGTCGGTCAAGCAGATGCAGGGTTCGATGAGCCAACAGGCTGTGGCCGAACCGGCTGCGTTCGAGCGCGCCAATTACATGAAGGCGCTGCAGAGCTTCGACACCAAAAACCTGTACTAAGCCTGAGTAGATTGCAAAAGAGCCGCCCGGTTTGGGCGGCTCTTTTTATGTGCAAAGGCAAGGCGAGCGTCATGTCATTTCGGGTAGGTTGGGTGAAGGGCGGGTACCCCGCCCGCAACCCAACATCCGACTCTGGGGTGTTGGGATACGGGCGCGCCAGATGGGTGGTGCTCCAACGTTTCACGCGCCCTCCTCCCAACCTACGGGAAAAGAGCAGCACTATGCATGTCTGGGTAGGGTGCGTTGGCCCAAAGCGTACGAAGAATCCGTATCCTGTCATCGCGAGCCGGGCGTGGCGATCTCTCCCAGTGTGCAACCATCCGAGTCGGAGGTTGCTTCGCCGCCTCCTGCGGAGGCGACTCGCAACGACATGTTCCCCACATGTCGTCGTCGTGATGTTTATTTCGGGTAGGTTGGGTGAAGGGCGGGTACCCCGCCCACAACCCAACATCCGTTTCAGGAGCGTTGGGATACGGGCGCGCCAGATGGGTGGTGCTCCAACGTTTCACGCGCCCTCCTCCCAACCTATGGGAAAAGAGCAGCACCTCATCATCGCACGTCGTTACGAGCGAAGCCTGGCATAAACCCACGGGGTGGGTTTACATGCCCCAGAACAATTTCATCCCCAGCAGCAAAAACACAAAGGACACCAGCGCCAGCCGCCAGCCCACGCGGAAGAAATCCGCGAAGGTGTAATTGGCCGGACCGATCATCAGCATGTTGACCGGGTGCGCCACCGGGGTGAAAAAAGCCATGGAGCAGCCGATGGCTGCCGCTACTGCCACGGCCTGCGGGTTGGCTCCCAGGCTGATGGCCGCGGAAATGGCTACCGGCCCGGTGACCAGCGCGGTGACCTGCCCGCCCATCAACTGGGTCAGCGCCATGCTGAGCAAGAACGCCCCGGCTGCCAGCCCCAGCGGGCCGAGCGGCGCGACCAGCCGCACCATGCCGTCGCCGACCAGCCCCGCCAGCCCGGTGTTGACCATGGCGGTGGAGACGGCGTACATGCCGGCGATGAGGAAGATGGCCTGCCATTCGATGGCGCGGGTGGCCTCCTCCATGTTCATCAGGCCCATCAGCACCACCAGCAGCCCGGCGCACAACATGGCCAGGTACACCGGCGCGCCGGCGATGGCAGCCGCCACGGCAGCCGCCACGATGCCCGCAGACAGCAGCGCGCGGTTGCGGTTGATCGGCCGGTCGGATGGGTTGGACTCCAGCACGATGAAGAGCGGATTGGCGCGCAGGCGGCGCAGATTGTGCGGCTCGCCGACGATCAAGAGCGAGTCGCCCATCTCCAGCGGCATATCCGCCACGTTGGTGCGGGTGCTGCGCCCGCTGCGCAGCAGGGCAATGGCGGTGAAGCCGCTGGCCGAGCGGAAGTTCAGCTCTTTGAGCGTGCGGCCCAGCGCCGCCGAGCGCGGGGAGAGGATGATCTCAAGAAAGGTCAGCCCCAGGGTGGTGATGTGCTCGTGGGTTTCGTCTACCGCGGCGCCATCGGCCCGCAGCGGGGTGATGCGCTCGGCGCGACCCACCACCCACAGCACGTCGTCGGTCAGCAGGGTGAGCTGGGGCGAGATGGGAAAGATCAGGCGCCCGCCGCGCAGCGCCGCCACGGCAGCTACGCCCAGGCGCTCGCCCAGGCCCAGCATGGCCAGGGTCTGACCAGCCAGCGGTGATCCGGGCAGCAGGCGCACGCGCCACAGGCGTTCGGCCAGCTGGTAGGCGTCTTCCAGTTCGCTGCCGGTGGGGCGCTGGTCCAGCAGGGATAGGGTCGGCTCGTGTTCGGGCAGCAGGCGTTTGCCGGACAGCGCCAGGAAGAGGATGCCGGCCAGGGCGATCAACCCGCCGGTGGGGGTGAAGGCCAGCACGTCCAGGTGCGGCTGCGGCGGGTTGGCCAGGGGCAGCAGGTCGCTGACGATGATGTTGGCGGTGGTGAAGTAGGTGGCTACGCCGCCCAGCAGGGTTCCGTAGGAGACCGGCATGAGCAGGCGCGAGGGTCGCGTTTTGGAGAGGCGCGCGGCCTCCAGCGCGCCGGGCAGCAGTAGCGCGCCGGCGGCGATGTTGTTCATGAACAGGGAGAGGAAGGCCGCGGCGGCGGCGAACAGGCCGATCAGCGCGGCTTCGGAGCCGCGGCTGAGCCGCAGCAGCAGGCGGGCCATCAGGCGCGAGATGCCGGTTTTTTCCAGGCAGGCGGTGAGGATGAACAACCCCAGCAGGGTGACCACCACCGGTTGGCCAAAACCGGTCAGAATTTTGGCGACCGCGCCCATGTCGCCGGGTTTGCCCAGCACGCCCAATCCGATCAACTGGGCCAGCCCCAGCAAGGCAGCCATGCTCAGCGCAGCCAGATCGGCGCGCAGCTTGCCCACAGCCAGCAGGGCCAGCATGGAAAAAACGATGAAGACGACGGTCCAGGCGGCGATTGTCATGGTGGAAAGCTTTTAAAAAAACCCTCACCTAGGGGGTGAGGGTCATTATTTCGGACGAAAAGCGGATTACGACATTTCCTCTTCAGGGCCGGCTTCATGAGATTTCTTCTGGCGGTACACAATCCGCCCGCGCGTCAGGTCGTACGGAGACATCTCCACCCGCACACGGTCGCCAAGCAGGATGCGAATGTAATATTTGCGCATTCTGCCGGACAGATAGGCCAGCACCTGGTGCCCGTTATCGAGTTTCACACGAAACTGCGTGGCGGGCAGGGCTTCCACAATCGTGCCGTCTACCTGGATTTTCTCTTCTTCTTTTGCCATACTACTCCTTCCGAACAAGCCGGGCTGCGTCAGCAAACCCTGGGCTTCCCTGGAAATCACGCATCCATACCTCGGCCGGTTTGGCGGCGTTTGATCCGGCGGATAGCCTTTTTCTTTTCAACCCGGCGCAGTTCACTCTTGCTGATGAACCAGCGTTTGCGACGAACGGTGCTCAACACACCACTCTTGACGACCTTTTTGCGGAAACGCTTCAGCAGTTGGTCTTGCGATTCATTGGGGCGAATAACGACTACAGTCATGACTCTCACCTCCCTCCCTGCAAAGGCTAGGATAAAAAATTCGGCTGGTCTTCACAGAAGCAGCCGAGCAAGGTGGAGGGGTAACTCTAAACAATACTCGCGGCACTCTGAGATAGGGACCTCGTACACAGTGGTTAAGGCACGATCCAGCGAAGCGATTATACATCAGAGTCGGGCTTTTTGCAATGGAGGGATTGCGTCACCGCCCGGACTATTCGAAAAGTCACATCATATTCTTTGCCCCATCCCCCTTTTTCTCCCGCCCCAAAGCGTGGGGCGGGCCGGGGTGGGGTTGGTCTTTGAAACTTTGTGAAAGTCCAGTTATCTCACCGCCAGGGCTATCTGCAAAGTATGCGACCAACCCTGGCTCTCCGCGTTTAAACAGAAAACCGGCTATTTTTACAGCCGGTTTTGCGCTACCAGTAAAGAGGGAAAGAGATGAAGGCTTAGGGCCGATTTTTTCCAGAGCCTGAACGGTCTTCCGATCCGCCCGAACCGCTGTTGGAGCCGCTGCCTGAGTTGTCGTCAGAGCTGCCCGACCCACTGTTGGATCCGCTGCCCGATTTGTCATCCGAGCCACCCGATCCACTGTTGGAGTCATCGTCCGAGCTGTCGTCACCGTTGTTGTGGTTGCTGTCATCATCCGAGCTGTCGTCGCTGCCATGCCGGAATTCGCAGGTGTCCAGGACGAAGGTGCCGTTTTGATCTGCCACCACGCAAGCCTTCAGTGCGAACTGATCCCGCTCACGCTCTCTGCGGAATTCACCCGTCACCGTGATGGTCGCGCCGTTTTGCGCCATGTACTGGATCAGGTCATCCTCGAGATCCACAAGGATCTGCCCGGTGCCGTCATTCAGCAGCAGTTTGTCACCGCTCAACACCGATGCCATACCCGAGATGGTGAACACGCCGTCCATGTACTGTCCGCTGTTCGCCAGCAGCTGCGCGATGCTGACGCCGGTCACCGGTGTGCCCTGCGAATTGTCATCCGATGCTCCCGGGGTGCTGGAGGGTTCCGAGGATCGCCTGTCATCCGGGGTGGAGGAAACCTCGGCAGTTTCGGTTGCGTCCGGGGTGGAGCTCACTCCGGTCTCGGCTTTGGCGTTGTCACCCAGCAAGAGCGCCTGACCGCCGGCGATCAGCCCGGGCAGCGTGGACGAGGCGAACACGGGAGAGAACCTGCCAACAATGGCCGTACCGATGAACAGCAGCAGCGCCGTGATGATACTGGATGCGAGTACGAGAGAGAAAACACGTTTGGCCATTTCAGAACTCCTATCAGTTAGGTTTGGTTATCTGCATTGATCATACCGGCGCAAACTGAAGAATTCCTGTAGGATTCCTGAATATTCACTGAAGATTGGGTGTTTTTCCGTTCGGTGGGTTGCCCAGCCTCTGAGGAAAGAGGGGCAATTGGAGGTTCCAGATTTGAATGCACCCCTGAAGATCGGGTGCTTGACCGCTGCGATATCACCCCACCAGCAACACCAGCAGATCGTTGACATTGGTGCCGGTCGGACCGGTGACCAGCAAGCCCCCGGCGCGCTCGAAGAAGGTGTAGGCGTCGTTGTCTGCCAGGAAGGCGCGCGCATCCAGCCCGGCGGCGCGGGCGCGGATCACGGTTTCGCCATCCACCAGGGCGCCGGCGGAATCTGTCGGACCGTCGCTGCCATCGGTTGCCAGGGCCATCAGCGCCACATCCGGCAGACCTTCCAGGGCCAGGGCAGCCGCCAGGGCCAGCTCCTGATTGCGCCCGCCGCGTCCCTTTCCCCGCACGGTGACGGTGGTCTCGCCGCCCCACACCAGGCATGCCGGCGCAGGCAGCGGATCGGCGTGGGCGCGGACGCCTTTAGCCAGCGCTGCGGCCACCCGCGCGACCTCGCGCGCTTCGCCTTCCATGAAAGTGGTCAACAGCAGGCTGTGAAACCCCAACTGTTCCGCGCGCTGCACTGTCGCCAGGGCAGCCAGGCGGTTGGAGGCCACGATGCGCGTCTCCACGCCTGCAAAGAGCGGATCACCGGGCTTGGGGGTGTCGTCCAGTTGACCGGCGGCCCCGGCGCGCAGATGCGTCAGCACCGCCGCCGGCGCCTGGGCCAGCAGGTCGTAGCGGGCCAGCACATCCAGCGCATCTGGGTGGCTGGTCGGGTCGGGCACGCACGGTCCGGAGGCAATCACATCCAGCGGGTCGCCCACCACGTCCGACAGCACCAGGGTCAGCACACGCGCCGGCTGCAGCAGGCGCGCCAGCCGCCCGCCTTTCAGCCGGTCGAGGTGCTTGCGCACGGTGTTGATCTCGCCGATGGCGGCGCCGCCGCGCAGCAGGGCCTGGTTGGTTTGCTGCAGGTCGGCCAGGGTCAGCGGCGCAGCCGGGCAGGTGGTCAGCGCAGATGCGCCGCCCGAGATGAGCACCAGGGCCACATCGCTGGGCTGCAGTCCGCCGGCCAGGGCTTCGATCGCCAGCGCGGCGCGCAGGCCGGTTTCATCGGGGACGGGATGACCGGCCTCGAACACCTGCAGTTGGGCGGGCAGGCGCGCTCCGGCGACATGCCCGGTTTTGGTGACGACCACGCCGCCGCTCAGCCGGTCGCCCAGGCGTTCAGCCGCGGCCAGCGCCATGGGAACGGCGGCCTTGCCCATGGCAATCAGGAAGATGCGCCCGGCTGCCAGCGTTTCAGTGCGCGGGTTTTCCAGACGCAGCAGCAGCCCGCCGGGGGTTTCGAGGGTGTGGAGACAACGCGACACCGCGGCAGCCGGATCGACGGCCTGCAAGGCGGCTTCGCGCAGGGCGTGCAGGGAGGTAAACAGGTCAGGGGTGGACATGCTTAAAGTGTACTACAAGCCCTCGGAAATCAGTCCGTGGCGCCGGTGCGCTCCTGGTCGGGCTTGAGCTGGCGGCGGTAGATCTCGGCGTAGAGCGCGGAGGTTTGCAGCAGTTCAGCGTGGCTGCCGCGCGCGGCGATGCGGCCCTTCTCCATCACCAGGATGGTGTTGGCGCGTATGACCGTGGAGAGACGGTGGGCGATGACGAAACTGGTGCGCCCCTGCATCAGACGTTCCAGCGCGGTTTGAATGGACTGCTCGGTCTCCGTGTCCACCGAGGAGGTGGCGTCGTCCAGCACCAGCAGGCGCGGGTCGATCAGCAGGGCGCGGGCGATGGCAAGGCGCTGTTTTTGCCCGCCCGAAAGGGTGATGCCGCGCTCGCCGACCGGGGTATCGTAGCCCTGCGGCGTGTTGACGATGAAGTCGTGCGCCTGGGCGGCCTGCGCAGCCGCCAGAATGTCTTCCTCCCTGGCGTCCGCGATGCCAAAGGCGATGTTCTCGCGGATGCTGGCGGCAAACAGAGTCGTCTCCTGCAGCACGATGCCGATCTGGCTGCGCAGCGAGTGCAGCGTGGCGCAGCGGATGTCGTGACCGTCGATGAGGATGCGCCCGCCGGTGGGATCGTAGAAGCGCGGGATGAGGTTGATGATAGTGGACTTGCCCGAACCGGTCGGGCCAACCAGGGCGATAATTTCGCCGGGGTGGGCTTCGAGGTTGATCTCCTTCAATACTTCGCTGCGTTTGCCGTAGGAGAAGGATACGTTCTCAAAGCGCACCTCGCCACGCAGTGCGGGCAGGTCCTGCGCGTCGGGGACTTCCTGCACCTCGGGGATGGTGTCGATGATTTCAAAGATGCGTTCGGCGGCGGACCCGGCGGCGGCGATGGCAGGGATGATCATGCCCAGCAGGCGCACCGGGTTGAGCAGCTGCGCCAGGTAGGTGGTGAAAGCCACCAGTTCGCCCAGGGTCACCTGACCGCGCATCACCATGGCCCCGCCCAGGGCCAGCACCAGCACCGAGCTGAGGTTGGCGATGAGCTGCAGCATGGAGGAACCGGTGGCCTGCACGCGGGCTGCCTCAGCTGACAGGCCGAACCAGCGCTCATTTTCCACTTCAAAGCGCTGCAGTTCGGCGTCCTCCTGGGTGAAGGCCTTGACCACGCGCGCGCCGCGCAGATTTTGCTCCACGCGGGTGGTCAGCACCGCC
>JACRAG010000477.1 GCA_016213455.1 Anaerolineae bacterium
CCGACCAGGCCTGCAAAATCTGCGCAGTGAAATCCGGCCGGCGCTCGAAGGTCGTGATCGAGCCCTTCACTTTTAGCGCCAGGGGGGCCTGGGCGCTGTTGCGAAAACCCGGCAGGCTGATAAATTTGCGGATCATGCCGTTGAGGGTGCCGCGGCGCTCGCCTGGCAGCTTCTCAATATCGCGCAGCACGGTCTGAATGACCTGCAGGCGGTAATCGTCATTCATAAACTCGTTGATCGCGTTAAACGGGAGATAGCGAATTCGATTGTCGTCCATTTTGTTAACATACCTCGGATTTGATGCCGGAATTATACCCGATCCGGGGCTTAATCCTGCAAAACCTGATCACTCATCGCATCCAGCCAGGCCACTTCCTCATCCGACAGGCGCCAGTTCAATGCGCCAGCATTCTGGTCCGCCTGGCTTTGCGTCTTGGCGCCAGGGATCGGCAGCGTGCCTTTACAGATGGTCCAATTGATCGCCACCTGCGCCGGAGTTTTTCCGGCATGGTCGTTGCCAATCTTTTTCAGCAGATCCAACATCGGTAATATTTTCTGCACAAAGCGCTGGTTGTAACGGCCTCCGCGCACTCCACCGGGCAAATTGTCCGGGGAATACTTACCGCTTAATACCCCCATCGCCAAAGGACTGTAAGCGATCACCTTGATGCCCAGTTCCTCGCATTGTTTTAACAGGCCGTTTTTTTCCACTTTACGGTTCAGGAGATTGTATTCCACCTGGTTGGATGCCAGTGGAATACCGTCGCGCATCAAGCGGTCGTAGGCGCGGCGCATCTGGTCAGAATCATAGTTACTCACGCCAACGCCTTGAATCAACCCGGCTTGAACGGCTTCCACCATCGCTTCCATCCAGGTCTCAATGTTCATCGGCGGCAGCGGCATGTGAACCTGATACAGCTTCACCTGAGATACCCCCAGCCTCCGCAACGAACCACGCAGCGCCTTGAGCAGGGTTCCACGGGTGAGTCGCCAGGGAAATGGCATGAATTTGGTCGCGATTTCCACCGGCTGTTCGGTCGTTTTGATGAACTGGCCCAGGATCGTCTCAGATTGACCCTGCCCGTATACTTCGGCAGTGTCAAACAATCGGATCCCCGCCGCAAGGGAGGTCTCAAACACCGCCCGAAGATCGGCAAGCTGGTACCCCCTCCCATATCCCCAGGTCAGGCGATCGCCCCAGGCCCATGCCCCTATCCCCATGGTGACATTATCAAAAAAGCTGGTTTGGGCGTGTTGATCACTCATAATACCTCCAGATTGATTGTACACAGATCGCCCGGATGTGCAACTTTTCCAGACCCACCGCGTAAACCTGAATAGAACGATAAAAAATGAGAGGAAAACCTATGAAAAAGCAAATTGTCCTGGTTATTTTGACACTGGCGCTGGTGGTTACATCAGCGTGCTCCTTTACCACCAATTTTGGCAACGGAAAAGGCACCCGCGGATCGGGTAATGTTGTGACGGAAGAACGCACTGTGGGTGATTTCACTGCCATCAGCCTGCAGGGCGCCGGTGAACTGATCATCGAACAAGGCGACACCACCGCCCTCACCATCGAAGCTGACGACAACTTGATGGATGATCTGATTTCTGAAATGCGCGGCGACACGCTGGTGATCGGCTACGAAGAAGGCACGATTGTTCTTTCCTTTGAAAAAATCATCTTCCACCTCACCGTGAAAGATCTCGACAGAATCGATGTGGCTGGTGCCGGCTCCGTGAAAACCGACAGCCTCAAAGCAAAAGACCTCGATTTGACTTCCTCCGGCGCGGGCAACTTTGACATGAGCAACCTGCAGGCGACATCGGTCAACGTGGAAATCGGCGGCCTGGCGAACTTTGAACTCTCCGGTCAAACCGACGCGCTGGCAGTGGAAATTTCCGGCTCCGGTCAGTTCGACGGCAAAGACCTGGCAAGCAAAACCGCCAGCGTGACCATCAACGGCCTCGGCAATGCTGATGTGCGCGCTTCCGACACCCTGGATGTCTCCATCAACGGCGGCGGCAACGTGACTTACTACGGCAATCCCCAGGTCTCCCAGAGCATCTCTGGCATGGGCAATGTGAAAAAAGGCGAGTAACCCGGCCATTCATCGGATTACGAAAAGACCGACAGAAAAGGATTGATTATGAAAACCAAAATGACCATCATCGGCGTAATGGGATTAATTTTACTGGTGACCGCGGCTTGCAGCTTTAGCGTAAACCTCCCTGGCGATCGGGTTAGCGGTTCGGGGAATGTGATTAGCGAAGATCGCGATGTGAGCGGATTTGACCGGGTAAGCCTGGAAGGTGCGGGCGAATTGATCATCGAACAGGGCACGAGCGAATCCCTGACGGTGGAAGCCGACGACAATCTGATGGAGTACATCATCACCGAAGTCAGCGGCGACACCCTGCGCCTGCGCATCAAACCCAATCTGAGCCTGTTCGGCAGCAACAAGATTGTTTACCACCTGACCGTGATTGACCTGAATGCCATCGCCATCAGCGGCTCTGGCAAGGTAACCGCCGAGACATTGGATGCCAAATCACTCAAGCTCTCGACATCCGGCTCTGGCAAGTTCATCATCGATCAACTGACTGCCGACAGTGTGGAAGCCTCTACCAGCGGTTCGGGCGAGTTCGACCTGACAGGAACGGCGTCTTCTGTGCGCGTGGACATCAACGGCTCTGGCAAATTCCTTGGCGGCGATCTGCAGGCTGCCACCGGCGATGTCAGCATCTCCGGCTCCGGCCAAGTCACCACCTGGGTCACGGACAGCCTGGAAGTTCGCATCAGCGGCTCCGGTTCAGTGCGCTACAAGGGTTCGCCCTCCATCAACCAGAGCATCTCCGGCTCAGGCAGCGTGCGCAAAATCAACGACTGATCGCTGTATCATCCACTCGGGAGGCTTATCTCATCCGCCGCGGTTTTTCCGCGGCGGATGACGCTTTTCATAACATCGCTTGAAAAAGCTGGAACACACCATCCCCCTGTCTCCTTCCGCTGGAAGGCGGTAGAAGAAGTTTGAGGTGTTTGACGCCGTTTCACGGCGTCAAACACCTCAAACAGAAGAATTCCCCTCCCTGATGGTTCGGAGAGGGGACAGGGAGGGGTTGTCTGACATTTACTTAAAAAAGCCCTAGGCGGCAGATGGTTTTAATAGAAAATTTGACCGATTTACTGGTATAATCCGCACATGTCTTCCATCGTTGCTATTGACATCGAAACCACCGGGCTTGACCCCAGCAGCGATGCCATCATCGAAATCGGCGCAGTGCGCTTCAATGGCAGCCGGGTCGAGGCGGAATGGTCCACCCTGATCAACCCCGGAAGACCCATTTCCCCTTTCATCACCCAGTTGACCGGCATTTCAAATGAGATGGTGCGCAATGCGCCGCCCATCAAGGCTGTCATCAATGACCTGGCAGCCTTCGCCGGCGAGTCGCCCCTGCTGGGCCAAAATGTCGGGTTCGATCTTTCCTTCCTCAATCGCCAGGGAATCCTGCG
>JACRAG010000050.1 GCA_016213455.1 Anaerolineae bacterium
GGCCGGGCGGCGCATCCGTTTGAGGGTTTCGGGGTGGGCATGCTGCAGCGGCATATCCAGGTAGGGCACCACCTGTTTTGAATTGGCCATCACGTCGATCAGGCGGTCAGTCACATAGCCGGGATAAGCGTAAAGCAGGCGCAGCCAGGGGATGCCCGGCGCTTCGGCGCCGATGCGTTCGATGAGTTGGGCCAGGCCATCTTTCATCCCCAGATCGTGCCCGTAATCGGTGGTGTCCTGGGCGATCAGAAGCAACTCCTGAATGCCGGAGCGCTGCATGGCGCGCGCTTCATTCAGGATGGCTTCCGGCGGTCGACTGACGGCTGTGCCCTTGATCAGCGGGATGGCGCAGAAAGCGCAAGGGCGGCGGCAGCCGTCGGCAATTTTGAGGTAAGCGCTGGCGCCTTCCACAGCCACTCGCAGCACGCCGTGCTCGTCGGTGCCGACCGTGGGCGCTTCCGGCAGGTGATAGAGCGGCTCCGGATATTTTTGATCGGGGCGCAGTTGCGAGACCAGTTCAACGATATCCATCCAACGTCGTGTTCCGAGAATGCCGTCGATACCGGGCACTTCTTTGGCCACTTCCTCGCGGTAGCGTTCGGTCAGGCAGCCGGCGGCGATCAGCAGTTGACCGCGCTTTTTTCGTTTTGCCAGGTCCTTGAGCGTGTCTATCGACTCCTGCCGGGCCGGTCCAATGAATCCGCAGGTGTTGACGATCATCAGATCGGCCTCGCTGCGTTTTTGGGTGGCTTTCATGCCGCTTTGCTGTAACAGTGCACCCATCGACTGCGAATCGACGGTATTTTTAGCGCATCCGAGGGATACCAGATAAAACTTCTTAGCCATGGTTCACCATTAATCTTTAGGGAACAAGAGGGGTTATTGTGGGTGTAGGCGCGGTGGGTGACGGCCCGGGGGTGGCAGTGATGGCAGTGGTGGGAGCCAGGGTGGGCGTGGGCAAGGGTGTGGGAGTGGTGATGCCGTTTTGTGTAAAGGTCATGGCAACCGCCTGACCGGAACGGCCCATCAAACCCAGGTCATTTTGATTGTAGAACAACTGGAAGGCTGCCCCATTGCCGACGATGACTTCGATACTGTTCTTTCCCGAGAACGGGTATGCGTTGCCGGGCATCGAGCGACCGTTGAACTTCAACTCACCATCGATGATCACGCGCAGGAAAGCACGCTGCTTACTGATCAGGTAGATTTGCAGCGGATCGTCGTTCAGGGCTGCCAGGGTGGGGGTGGCGGCAATCTCGCCGCTGCCGGAGGTCACCGGCGAACCGGGAGACCCTTCCGTGGTTTGTGGGGTTGTTTCCAGGTTGGCTGCCGCCGGGTCGATCGTGGCGGATGGGGTGGTCAGAATCACATCGCCTACCGAGGGCAGGGTGGCTTGAGCCTGGTCTTCGCGTGAGGCGCTGATGCGCGCCGCAGTCCAGATGATGAACACGAACAGGGCCAGGATCAGCCCGCCGCCGATGAGCAGGTCGGGTGTGAGCAGACGTCGCAGCGGGCCGGCCTGGCGCGCGCCGCGGCTTGTTTTTTGTCCGGGTAACAAGCGCGCCTCAGGCGTGGGAATGCGTTCCAGCCGGCGCTGCTGCAGGCCTTCGGCATAGCGCAGTAGGATGGTTTCGCTGTCCAGGTTGAGGAAAGTGGCGTAATTGCTCAACATGCCGCGGGTCTGCACCATGGAGGGCAGGTCTTCAAAGCGACCGGCTTCCATGGCTTTCAGGTAATGTTGGCGCAGGCGTGTATAGCGTTCGACATCCGGCATGGACAGGCTGAGCTTTTCGCGCTGCCGGCGCAGTTCCTGTCCAACCGCGTTAAAGATGGCCTGTGATCCACCGGCTGGGGTTTTTCCAACCGGCTCCGGTTGTTCTTCTTC
Organism: Anaerolineae bacterium; assembly: GCA_016213455.1. Classification (GTDB taxonomy): domain Bacteria; phylum Chloroflexota; class Anaerolineae; order Anaerolineales; family Anaerolineaceae; genus Anaerolinea. Next base: position 1,886 of record JACRAG010000050.1, read on the forward strand.
ACTTTCCACGTGAATGGTGATGGGGGCCTGTTCCGCAGTATCCGCCGGTTCAATCGGGATTGGCGGTGCGGCAGGTGGAGGCGCTGTGGATTCCTGTACGACTGGAGTGGACTTTTGCCTGGAGGCAGGCGCAGCATTGGCAACCGGCTCTTCAGGAAGCGGGCGCCCTTCCCACTGCGCCACCAGTTTTTCGGCGTTCAGGCCGAGGAATCCGGCGTAGAGGCGCAAGAAACCGCGGGCTTGCACCAGTGAAGGCAACGAAGCGGGATCATTGCGCTCCAGGGCTTCTAAAAAATGCCGGCGAATGCGTGTGGTCTGGGCGGCCTGTTCCAGGGTCTGCCCACGCGCCAAACGCGCCTCTTGGAGTTGTTCACCGACTGTGGAAGCCATGCGGTCCATTATAACAGGAGAAAAACCGTCCGGAAGATGAGGGTGTTGAGGGGTTGTTGAGCCGGTCAAATGAAACCGGCCGGCGCCTTCCTGTTCCCTTCGTCAGAAGGGTTTTGCCAGGTTGGTCAACCGGCCGGATCGATATTCGTGGGATCGACGGGGCCGGATCAGGCCTCGGCGGTTTCTTCGACGGCTTCTTCTTCAGCCGTAGGCAGGACAACCGTCTCGCCTTCGCGGTGGACGATGACCTTGACTTCGGGGACGAGGTCCACGGTCAGGCGCACATGCGCGGTGTACTCGCCCAGGGTGCGGATGGGGGCCACTTCGATCTGGTGGCGATCAATCGTCGTTCCGGCTTTCTTGGAAAGCGCTTCGGCGATCATGGAGGTGGTGACGGAGCCGTACAGTTTGCCCGTCTCACCGGCTTTAACGCCAAAGGTCAGGTAAACGCCAGCAACCTGGGAGGCCAGACCGCCCATTTCTTTGTTGAGGCTGTCGCGGCGAGCAGCAGCGCTTGTGCGAATGCGCTCGACCTGTTTGAGGGCGCCGGGGGTCGCCAGCACAGCCAGACCCTGGGGGATCAGGTAGTTGCGGCCGTAACCATCAGCGACTTTTTTGACGTCGCCAGCGCGTCCCAGTTTGTACACGTCTTTAATCAGAAGAACCTTCATGTTCAAGCCCTTTCGGCATATTCATACTCCCGGGCGAAGGGTACAACGCCCGAGGCTGGTCGAGTATATCAGACTCTGGCAGAGTCGTCAACGCAGCGTGAAAGCAGAAGCCAGGGCTATTCGCAAAGTCTTTGAATAGCTCTGTATCCACCCCCGCGGCTTCGCCGCCGCCCCCTCAGGATAGGGGGCAAAAGAATATCCCCCAAGATTGTCAACCTACTTTGCGAACAGCCGGGAAAGCAGAAAAGTCTCCCATCCCCCGCATATATCTGGTGCAGAGTTTGGGGTTAACAAAAAAACGTGCCTGCGTCGGGGATGCAACGCAGGCACGTTTTAGATCAAATCGAACGGCGCCTGTTAATCATGCATGGAATAGTAGCAGTAGAAAGGTTCGCCGTTGAGCATGATCTCATTGTAATTTTCGGTCTGGCTGGTATAACGGCTCAAGTCGATTCCGGCGAGGATGCGTTGGGCGCGGCTTTCCGATATGCGGAAACTGCGCCAATCGGTTTGCTGGCTGGCGTACAGCTTATGGCAGGCCAGGACAGCGCCCAACTTCTCGCGATCTGCAGTCGAGTAGGTCGAATCCTGGTAAGCGCGGGCAACTGCGGGCACCGAATCGGCGGAAAGGCCGACCAGGTGAGCGGCATCCAGCTCCAAACCGGCCTGGGTGCGCTGCAGGTTGAGCCGGA
>JACRAG010000478.1 GCA_016213455.1 Anaerolineae bacterium
GCCAGTAAGCCAGTGTGCACTGCGCAGACGAGGCGGACAGGTCCGCCAGCAGCCATGCCATCTGTGCCGAATCCGCGCCGCAGCCGCCCACCTGGGCACAGTTGCCGTTGAGGGCGATGATGTGCCAGGGTCCCAGGTCGTAGCTGTACCAGCCCTGCCCGGGTGTACCGGCGGCGGCACCAAAGTAGGCGTGATAACCGGCGCCGTTGTCCGTCTGATAATCGTGGTTGCCGGGGCTGGGATGAATACGCGCCTTATGGCGGCCCCAGGCGGTCTCATAACATTCGGTGTACTGCTCCGGCAGCCCGGCTTCGTTGGAGTTGTCGCCGGCGGTGAAGATATCTCCTGGAAGGCGATCCAGCAGCCGGGCGGTGTACTCGTCGCCCGGTGAACCGCACACGCCGATGTCTCCTGCGCCGATCAGGAAGGCCGACACGCGCAGCGGGGGTTGGAAGGGCGCCTGGATGAGCGCAGTTTCCGGCGCGGTGGCGCGCCCCAGTTCCGGCAGGTTCCAGGCCGCGGCGATGGTTTTGAGCAGTGAATAGTGCGAGTAGGGGGTTGGGTCTTCAAAACTTTGTTTGACCAGCGGAGAAACCAGCAGGGTGGCAACCCGTCCGCCGGCTGGCTCGGGCATCCCGCAGCAGCCGCTGGCATCATCACCGGTGGCTTCGTCGAAGGTGATGACCAATAAGGACTGCGCGCCCATCCCGTCCTGCAGGCGTGGAACCCATTGGCTCAACCAGTCATCCACATCTTCGCGGGGGCAGTCGTGGCCGGAATGGCACAGGTCCGGGGTGATGAAGATGAAGTTGGGTAAATCGCCGGCTGCCAGGTCGGCTTCCAGAGCTTGCAGCGGTACAACCGAGCGCTGGCAGCGCTGGGGGTTGAGGCGGATGGAGTCAAAGTAGACGAAAGGATTATGCTTTTGCACATAAGCGCCGGAACTGCCCCGGTAACAGGCTTCGGGCATCGATTCCTGGTAGGTTTTCCAGGTGCGTCCGGACTGTTCGATTAAGTCTGCCAGGTTGGGAGCCTGCTGGAAGCAATCTTCGCAGTTGCGCGTCACGCCAAATGTGTCGCCGCCAATCAAGGCCAGGTAATTCGGCAGGCTGGGGTGAGCCGGGGTGTAGTATTGGGTCAACAGCGTGTTGCCATCCGCCAGCTGGTTGAAAAACGGCATGGAGGGGCTGCCGGCAATGGTGTCGAAATCCTTGTTTTCCAGCACGATGATGGCGATGTGCTCGAAAGCCGGCACAGGTGGAATGGGTGTGGGGGTGGGTGGCAGCGGGCTGGGGCTGGGCTGCGGAGTGGCAGTAGGCGCGGGTTGGGTGGGAGTGCCGGTGGGACTGGCCTGGGGTGTTTCGACCGCAGGCAGCGCGGTTGGCGCAGGCGCAAGCGGGCTGCATGCGCACAGCAGCATCAGCATCACACAGGCCAGGAATCGTTTCATGGGTTTTTCCTGACCAGGTTCCCGTTGACCAGGGTCACCGGCACAAGCATGACGGTTGGCCGACCCGGAATGGTGATTTCCACCGCAAAGCGGGCCACATCGCCGACCACACGTGCGGCGCACAGCTCAAATTCGGCTTCCACGGTGGAGCGGTGGGCCAGCCAGCCGGTGGGCGCAAAGAGTGTGCCGTCCGGCGAGGGGGAGATTTGCCAGCCTTCCGGCAGATACCAATGCAGGCGCAGGTTATCCTGGATCTTGTACAGGTTGCGGATGCGCAGCGTCACCTTGACCGGTTCGCCATCGCGCACCAAGGGGTCAGGTCCGGTGTCCACAGCGACTTCGAAGAAAGGAAAGCGGTGCACCACGGCATTGAGGTGCGCGTAATCGGGCGGTGCGAAGCGCCGGGTGGCAAAATCTGCGCTGGAGCGGGTGTTGGGGTCTTTGGCGAAGAGGGCAGCCTCATCGCATTGGCTCAGGTCACCTTCCTCATCGGTCAATTCGACCGGCAGGTTGAACGCGCTGAGCACCTGGCGGGCGATGCGTTCGGTGCGGCGGGTCATCTCATGCACATCCTGCGGAAGTTGGTTGCCGAAGTAGCCCAACTCACCCAGGTTGAGGCAGGCGGTTTTAATTTTGACGCCAATCGGTTCAATCCAGGCCTGGGGAATGGCCTGATAGCCGCGCAGGATGCCGAAAATGGAGCCTGCGGTGGCGGCGGTGCAGTCGGTGTCTTCGCCGCAGTTGACCGCGATGCACACGGTTTGGGCAAAATCACCCTCTCCGTAAAGCAATGCGAGCACCAGCAGACCGATGTTGGAGGGTACGTCCCAGCCCTGGCGACCGGTGTGGAAGTCTTTTGCGCGGTCGCGCGGGGAGGTGAGATCGGGGGCGTCGCCGTGACTGCTGCCGCGATAGACCTGCAGAATGCGGTCACGGGCTGCCAGCCAGTCCAGTTTTTCGTCGTAAGCGTTCAGGGCGTCGCGGGCAGCCCCGGCAGTGGCGCACCCGCCGGGAATGTAGGAAAGCCCGATGTCAATCAGTTTGCGCAGATCGGAGATGACGAAAGCCGCCGATTCCAATGCGGCGCAGAAGACCGCGGCGAACATGCCTTCACCATCGCCGTGGTCCAACGCGCCATCCTGATAGGCGTAGCGGGCGGCTACCTCCGGACAGCCGGGAGCGATGCAAGCCCATATCTCGGAACGGATAAACGCGCCGCAAGAATCTTTGTAGTCGTTGTGAAAGCTGCCAGAGTGGGGCGGGAGCAGCCCCAGGCGCATGTTGTTCTTGGCGGTGCCGTATTCAGCCCAGTGTGGGGTGACATACAGGGTCCAGTATTCTGCCAGCAGGTTGGCGTCGATGTCCACGCCCATTTCTTCCAGCGCCACCAGCCAGAGCAGCTGGATGTCGAGGTCGTCGTTGGGGAGCGGTTCTCCGCTCAAGTCCTGGGTATAAAAAGACACCTGGTTGATCTGGCGGCGCCATTCAAAGGGAGCGCCCAGCGTGCCGCCGATATTCTTTCCCATCCAGCAGCCCAGGACTTTATCGCGATAATCGGCGAGGTTGAGGCGAATCATACGGGGAAGCTCCTTGGGGTTGGCGCGACCTGAAAACCGGGGATAGAAATTATTTTAACCGATAATGCGCTGCTTCGTTCAGGGTGGGCTGGTTCATGCCGCAGCGCATCCCCGGATAAACCACGTCCGAGAGCGGATGGCATCTGTTATAATCGTGCGCATGCGCTTGCGCCTGTCCATCTTATTTCTGTTTCTTTGCGCCGCCCTGGTTGCGTTGCCTGTCGTGGGGGTCAAGGCCAATCCACCGGCGCAGATTGTTGTTTCCACACCCATGGAAGATGGCGCCATCGTTCACTTCGTGAGTGAAGGCGAAACCATGGCGGCGATCGCCGAAGCCTACGGGGTGAGTATGGATGAAATCCGCTCTCTCAACGGCCTGGCGCCGACCTCCACGCTGATCTTCCCCGGTGAAAAGCTGATCATCCGCCTGGCACCAACAGTGACCATCACCCCGACCATTACGCCGGTCACCCCACGCCCCACGCGCACACCCACACCGCAGCAGCCTACGCGCACGCCTGCCCCGACCCGCACAGCCATGCCCACGCTGACGCCCACACCCACCCTGAACCCGGCGGTGGTTTTTATGGACGATGCCGTGAACACCGCCCGCCAGCCGCTGCTGATTGCGATGGTGGTGATTTGCGCTGCCGGATTGGTCTGGACGTTGTGGTCGGGTTTCTTCAAGAAAGGCCAGTAAACGGCCTGAAAAGAGCGATCAAAAAAGGTGAACGAGGTTTTTCGTTCACCTTTTTATTTGGGTTGTGGCGTGGAAGCTACTTTTTCAGCGCTTCCAGCTCGGCTTCCAGCGCCTGTACCTGCCTCAGCAGGGCGTCGATGTCGCTGGTTTCACTCACCTCAGGTTGAGCCGGGGGCGGAGGCTCGTGTTGGCTGGTCAATTTCTTGAGCCAGGCGGCGGCTTCTTCGACAGCCAGTTCGCCGCGCGCAACCAGAACATCCAGTCGCCGGTGAAGCTCTTCATCGAACTGGCTTTGCGGGTCAAAGGCTGCCAGCACGCGCGTGCGCAGGCTTTCCAACGTGTCACCACCCGACTGGATCAGGCGGGTGAGCACGACCTGTGGA
>JACRAG010000479.1 GCA_016213455.1 Anaerolineae bacterium
AGGCAACGGCAACCAGGACATATTCTGATTCGGACATGGACACCTCTTCTCAAAGTTCATACACAACAAAAACCGGCTGGCATACCGCCAGCCGGGCTGTTGATTCAGGGGGTTCAGGCAGCCAGACCAGGCGGTGAGATCAGTCTCCCGCGCATATCCATCATCATGCGCATCAAGCCGGTCTGATTATTCATACTCCATCCTTACCCCGCAATGATAGCATAGAAATCCGGGGATTTCAATTCTCTTGGAACGGTAAAATCCCGGGCTGGATGTTATCCACGCAGGATAATACAGAGAAGGGGAAAAAATTTAGGGGGTGGAGCACCCCCTAGATCCAAGGAAGACAGGCTACTTTGCAAAAAGTGAGAACGGTAAATTGATCCCGAGCAGCGCCTCGATCTGAGCGCGGAAAATATATGCCAGCACTGCCAGCACAACCAGGACGACCATCAAAACCAGCGTATAGAAAGCGGCGTCATTGTCCAGCAGGGTGGCGGATGGCGCTTGAGGCTGTAGGGACTCGACGATCTCCTCATCCTCTCCTTCGTCTTCTTCCAGGAAGTGGGTGGGCAGCGGGGAGTCTTGCTCATCTTTGACCGGCGCAGCTGGGGCAGATTGGACAACCGGGGCGGCAACCTGCTCGACAACTTTGACCGGGGCGGTGTCACTTTCGGGTTGTTTTTGCGGCTCAAGCAAGGCTTCCCAGGCTGGATCGTTGGCTGGGATGTCTTCGACGAAGAAGGGCAGGGCGACCGAGCCTACCGGACCGACATCGGCGCCCAAATCCCGCAGTGCGGCAGTGGCTTCGGCATCCGACGGGTCCAGGCGAAGCACCTGCTCATAACACTCTTTTATCTCCAGCGGGTTAGAGACAGCCTGTGCCAGCAGGCGCCAGGCAGCGATATTGTCGATATCGGTGCTGAGAATGCGTTCCAATTCGCGCGCCGCGCCTGCACGATCTCCCTGTTCGAGCATTTCGATTGCCAGAAATAATTCGCTCAAAGCAGCCCCCTTACTCTTTCCCGGGTTTATAGATAATCTTTTAACTGGCGCGCGCGGCGTGGGTGGCGCAGGCGGCGCAAGGCTTTGCTTTCAATCTGGCGAATGCGTTCTCGGGTCAGGCCAAACTTTTGGCCCACTTCTTCCAGGGTATAGGCGCGACCGTTTTCCAGGCCAAAGCGCAGGCGCAAAATTCGCGCTTCCCGCGGGGGCAGGGTGTCCAGCACTTCCTGAATTTTCTCGCGCAGCAGGCTGGAATAGGTGCTCTGAATGGGCGACGGTGTAACCTGGTCCTCGACGAACATGCCCAGCTCAGAGTCCTCTTCATCGTCGTTGATGGGGCTTTCGAGCGATAAGGGCAGCCACGAGACGCGCAGCATCCAATCCACTTTGTTGGCTTTGACGCCGATGGCGTCTGCCAGTTCGTCATTGGTGGGTGCGCGCCCCAGTTTTTGCTCCATCTCGTGGGTGGTGCGATAGAGCTGGCGGATCCGGTCCACCATATGCACCGGCACGCGGATGGTGCGGCCCTGATCGGCAATGGAGCGGGTGATGGTCTGGCGAATCCACCAGGTGGCGTAGGTCGAGAAGCGGAAGCCGCGCTGGTATTCGTATTTTTCGACGGCTTTCATCAACCCCAGGTTGCCTTCCTGAATCAAATCGAGGAAAGGCACGCCCCTTCCGATGTACCGTTTGGCGATGGAAACGACCAGGCGCGTATTGGCTTTGATCAGGTGTTCGCGGGCAAGATGCCCGTCGGAGATCAGGCCTTCCAGTTCAGCACGCCGGGACGTGTTGCCACTGCCGTTCAGGCGGTTGAATTCACGCCGTGCAGTTCGTCCGCGTTCGATGCGCCGGGCTAGCTCCATCTCTTCATCGCTGGAGAGCAGCGCCACGCGTGACATTTCCTTGAGATACAACCCTACCGTATCGTCACTGGCGATGCGGGTGAGGTCGATCTGCGGGTTGAATTCTTCGGGTGAATTCTCATCCAGGTCGTCGAAAGGGGACTCGGCATCATCGTGGTCGAGGATGTCCACCCCGCGGCGACGTAAAGCGATCAAGATCGCGTCGAAACGCTCGTGATCTTCGGATACGTTGGGATAAACCTCCATCAAGTCTTCGGTGGTGAGGTATCCCTGTACATCAGCCTTCTCAAGGAGCAAGCTCAGAATTTCGGTATTGCGTTTACGCCTGCCCGGATTTGTCATGTGCACCCTCCTGGATGACAGATCCCGGTTCGATCATGGGCTGCCGTTATCGATAAGTTGAGCGTTCACACACTGCTTCATAGAAGCGTACAGCTAATCGGCCTCTTGACCGTTATGTCCACAATCCACGCGATTACGATCTTCGCCGCAAACCGGGCACAGCCCTTTGCAATCCGGTGTGCACACCGCGGAAATTGGGATTTCAATCACGAGATATTCGCGCGCGATGGGTTCAAGATCAATATTGGCGTCATCGCTCAATACCAACTCAGACTCAGTCACACTGCGGTGATTGAATGCATACAGTTCGCTAAATTCAGCTTTCAACGGCAGGCGCAGGTCTTTCAGGCAGCGCACACAGGTACCGGTGGTCGTGGCGGCAAAATCGCCCTGTACCAGGATGCCCTGCGGCGTGCGGCTTACGCGCGCCGTGCCTTTGAAA
>JACRAG010000480.1 GCA_016213455.1 Anaerolineae bacterium
ATCGGTTACTTTGTGTTGGAGGGGTTTGACCTCGGTGTGGGTATTTTGCTGCCATTCCTGGGAAAAGATGACCGGACACGCCGGGTCATCATCAACACCATTGGTCCGCATTGGGACGGGAATGAAGTTTGGCTGTTGACGGCGGGTGGGGCGACCTTCGCCGCGTTCCCCAACTGGTACGCCACATTGTTCAGCGGTTTCTACTTCCCGCTTTTCTTGATCCTGATCGCTTTAATCGTGCGCGGTGTGGCTTTTGAGTTCCGCAGCAAGGACGATAATCCGCGTTGGCGCAGCCTTTGGGATTGGGCCATCTTTGTTGGCAGCGCCATTCCTGCGCTGCTGTTGGGTGTGGCATTCACCAACTTTGTGCGCGGTGTGCCAATAGATGCCAATATGATCTATGTAGGCGGCTTCTGGAATCTGCTTAATCCGTACGCGCTGTTGGGTGGTTTGGTCACGCTCTCCGGTTTCATCCTGCACGGCGCGGTCTTCCTCTCCCTAAAAACCAGCGACGATTTGTTGGAATCCGCTTTCCGGGTTGCCCGGCGCGTGTGGCTGCCTGCAGTGGTGATCCTGGTGGCTTTTGTGGTCGCCACTTATTTCTTCACGGATGTTTTGAAACAGCTTGGGATTAACCCCGGTCCCATTCCTGTGGGAGCTGTCTTCACCCTGTTGGGCGTAGGCTATTTCATTTATAAGCGTCAGAGCTGCTGGGCCTTCATTCTGACCACACTGAGCATCGTCTTTGCGACCACTACCATTTTCATGGCGCTTTACCCGCGCGTGCTGGTTTCCAGCCTCGATCCTGCTTTCAGCTTGACCGTGTATAACGCCGCTTCCAGCGCATACACGCTGCGCATTATGTCCATTGTGGCATTGATTTTTGTACCCATCGTGCTGGCTTACCAGGGCTGGACGTACTGGGTGTTCCGCAACCGCATCACGACCAAATCGGATTTGCATTATTAATTTCTGGCTGGATGATGAAGCGGGCCGAGATCCCTCGGCCCGCTTTTTTCTGCATTTTTCCTGCTTATGTTAGAATGAACGTATTGCCCCACTATTGAGTTGACGATTAAGATGTGTCGTTTGATCAGATGATGATCAAGCGAAACCAACATGATTATCTAAACCAAGGAGATCACCATGTCTTGCTGTTGTTGTGAAGAGAAGCGGATTTACATTTCAGAGAAAGCTCCCAAAGCCATCGGACCTTATTCACCAGCGGTGAAAGGGAATGGTTTGGTGTTCATCTCGGGTCAATTGGGTTTTGACCCGGCGACCGGGCTGATTGTTGAGGGCGGTGTGGAAGCTGAAACCCGCCAGGCATTAACCAACCTGAAGAATTTGCTGGAAGCGGCAGGCACCAACCTGGATAACGTGATGAAGACGACGGTTTTCCTGCGCGACATCAACGACTTTGCCAAAATGAATGCTGTTTACGCGGAATTCTTTGTCGTCAATCCGCCAGCCCGGTCTGCCGTACAGGTCGCAGCGCTTCCGCGCGCCGCCGCAGTGGAAATTGAAGCCGTAGCCATGGAAGGCTGCCAATGTGATTGTGGATGTGGTTGCGGTTGTGATTGCGAAGAAGAAGACGAAGATTAGCTTTTAGATGTCCGGATTCACCGTCCTGATCGTCGATGACGAAGCCAGTATCGTGGCTCTGGCGCGCTTATATCTGGAGCGTGATGGATACCACGTGCTATCGGCGGGCGATGGGCAAACTGCGTTGCGCACCATCCAGGATCAAAAGCCGGATCTGGTGGTGCTGGATGTGATGCTGCCGGAATTGGACGGCTTTGAAGTTTGCCGGCGATTGCGGTCGGAGAATAACCCGGTGGCTGTGGTGATGCTGACCGCACGCGATGAGGATATCGACAAGATACTGGGTCTGGAACTTGGCGCAGACGATTATATGACCAAGCCGTTCAACCCGCGCGAGTTATCAGCGCGGGTTAAGGCTGTTCTACGCCGGCAAGAACGCCAGGCTCCACCGGTTTCTGAAAAGCTGGTAGTGGGCAACCTGGTGGTTGACCTCGCTTCTCGAGAGGTCCGCAGTGGCGGGGATTTACTTGCCTTGCGGGTGCAAGAGTTTGAGGTGCTGCTGGTTTTCCTGCGCAATCCTGGACGGGTGTTGACTCGGGAGCAATTGCTCAACCTGGCCTGGGGTTACGATTTCGCCGGTCAGACTCGTACGGTGGATATGCATGTGGCACAGCTGCGTAAGAAATTGGCAGCAAGCCGGGTTGCGATCGAGACCGTCACTGGTGTCGGCTATAAATTGGTGGTGAATGCATGAACGGCTTGCGCACCCGATTATGGCTCAGCTACGCGGCATTGATCTCCCTGCTGCTGTTGGTGGTGGCTGCGGCTTTGATCACATCTCTGGTACGCAATCCCAATGTTTACCGCGCACGCCTGCCACTCCTGGAAGTTGCAGAACGTAATGTAGAGCAGGAGGTTTCCAGAACGGCATCCATGCCGGTCGACCGGCTGGTTGTTGCGCTCAAACGCCTGGGAGAGCAGGAGGGTTTTCGCTTCCTTATCACCGATTCCGCAGGTGAGGTTATCGCCGATGGCGGACAAACCCGCTTGAGCATCATTCGTACCATATCGGTGCAAACCATGCTGGATGTCAAAGATGCTGGCAGACCCGGTATTTTGCGTGATAACCGCAGGCTGGCCTGGATGTATTCGGCATTGCAATTGGATGACGGCCGTTTTTTGGTGACACTCACCCGTCTGCCACGCCTGCCGTTGTTAACAGTGCTGCGCAATGAGGTTTTGTCTCCGATCATCTGGTCGGGTTTGGTCGCGTTGGTCATATCCTTCTTGCTTGCGCTGGCGACATCCGCCTGGATCACGAATCCGCTCCAGCGGATGGCGTCAACCGCCAGCAGATTGGCGGCGGGGGAAGAAATCCAACTGCCGACCGAAGGTCCAGATGAGGTGCGAGCTCTTTCTCGGGCTTTGAGCGAAATGCAGCGTAAGGTTTTGGCCGGGCAACAGGCGCAGCGAGATTTCACTGCCAATGTATCGCACGAATTGAAAACCCCACTCACCTCAATCCAGGGTTTTTCTCAAGCCATCCTGGATGGTACCGTGCAGACCCCTGAGGCGCTGCAAGAGGCAGCCAACGTGATTCATCAAGAGGCGGGGCGGATGCACCGGCTGGTGCAGGAATTGTTGGTGTTGACACGCCTGGAAAGCGGCACCGCCGACTTGAAGAATGAACCCCTTGATCTTCGCGACATCTTGCAAGCCGTGGTTACCCGCTTGACCCCTCAAGCTTCTCACTCAAAGGTGAACTTGAGATTGAGCGCGCCTGAGATGGATCACATCACTGGAGATGGTGATCGTTTGGGGCAGGTATTTAATAATTTGGTCGAAAATGCGATAAAATTTTCTCCGGCTGGAGGAACCGTGACCATCACAGTCAGCCTGGACCAGCAATGTGTACAAGTCGATGTTG
>JACRAG010000483.1 GCA_016213455.1 Anaerolineae bacterium
GACCGGGAGGGCACCTTCCACACCCAGTGGACCGAGTGATCGCAACCGGCGGGCTGAAAAGCCCGCCTTTTTTTATTCCTACCGGAGCTGGATGGTTGCACAGGCGAGATCGCCACGCTCGCCCGGAGGGCTCGCTCGCGATGACATGCGGGGTGGGTGGCGCACGTCGGGATTTTTCTTCGTAGGGTGCTGTTGGCCGCTTTGGGCCAACGCACCGTCTTGTTCCATCCTGTGAAGATGGTGCGTTGCCTCAACGCACCCTACCGGAGCCGGATGGTTGCGCAGGCGAGATCGCCATGCTCGCCCGGAGAGCTCGCTCGTGATGACATGTAAAGTTGATGTCGTTGCGAGCCGCCTCCGCAGGAGGCGGCGAAGCAACCTCCGACTCGGATGGCTGCAAAGCGGGAGAGATCGCCACGGCGTTCTCGCGGAGCCTCGAACGCCTCGCGATGACATGCGGGGTGGGGAGTTTTTTGCCTGGTCTGGAGAAGATGCGTTCCTTCCAACCCTGTGCAAGCCCCGGGTGCAAGGCCGGCGGGCCTGTGCTATAATCTTTCCCCAGTAAACGAAAATAGTTTTCAGGTCCCGGATTGACCTGGTTTGAAAGGTTTTGCATGTTCAAGAAACTTGTCAACTTCCTGGGGGGCGACCCCAATAAGCGCGAATTGGACCGCGCTTCGCAGCTGGTGGAGGAGATCAACGCGCTGGAGAGCGAATATGAACAACTCTCTGATGATGCGCTGCGGGCAAAGACCGACGACTTCCGCGCCCGCATTCAGCAGAGTCAGGAAGCCGGCAACAGCCTGCAGGATGCGCTGAACGAAGTGCTGCCCGAGGCTTTTGCCGCCGTGCGTGAAGCCAGCAAACGCACCATCGGCCTGCGCCCCTATGACGTGCAGCTGATCGGCGGCTACACCCTGCATTCCGGCAAGATCGCTGAAATGCGCACCGGCGAAGGCAAAACCCTGGTGGCTACCCTGCCGCTTTACATCAACGCCATCTCCGGCCTGGGTGTGCACCTGATCACCGTCAACGATTACCTGGCACGCCGCGACGCGCGCTGGATGGCGCCGATCTACAACGCCCTGGGCCTGTCGGTGGGCGTACTGCAGATGGCGGCGCGCACCGAAAACGGGCGCAACGCCTTTTTGGTGGACCTGAGCAAGGAATCGCCGCACGAAGACCAGCACCAGCTGCGCATGGTTCACCGCAGCGAGGCTTACCGGGCCGACATCACCTACGGCACCAACTCCGAGTTTGGTTTTGACTACCTGCGCGACAACCTGACCATGCGCCTGGAAGACCGGGTGCAGCGCGGGCATTACTTCGCCATCGTGGACGAGGTGGACAACATCCTCATCGACGAGGCGCGTACCCCGTTGATCATCTCCGGGCCGTCGCACGACGATTCGGACAACTACGTGCGCATGTCGCAGGTGGTGCGCCAGCTGCGCCCCGAAGATTACGAGGTCAACGAGAAGGACCGCTCGGTCAACCTGACCGAGATCGGCGAAGTGCACGTGGAAGAGCTGTTGGGCCAGCCCCTGCGCGACCCGGATCGCCCGGAAGATATTCTGCCGGAGCAGGCGCGTTTGATGGGTTTCCTGGAGCAGGCTTTGCGCGCGCAGTTCCTCTACAAGCGCAACAAGGATTACCTTGTGCAGGCCGGCAAAGTGATCATCGTGGATGAGTTCACCGGACGTCTCATGCCGGGGCGGCGCTGGTCCTAGGGTCTGCACCAGGCCGTGGAAGCCAAGGACGGCGTGAAGGTGGAGGCGGAGAACGTGACCTACGCCACCCTCACCATTCAGAATTACTTCCGCATGTACAAAAAACTGGCCGGCATGTCCGGAACGGCGCAGACCGAAAGCGAAGAGTTCTACAAGATCTACACGCCCCCACTGCTGCCCATCCCCACCAACCTGGAGTTCAACGCGCGGCGCAACAGTTCGCCCTACCAGCTGGTGGAGAACAAGGACGAGCAGGGCTACAAACAGCAGTATTACGCGCGGCGGGAAGACACGGAGCGCAAGCCGCTCTTCTGGAAGCGCAAGGATTACCCCGACGTGGTGTACCGCTCCGAAGAAGCCAAACTGCGCGCCATCATCATGGAGATTTTGCGCTTCCATGTCATCGGACGCCCGCAGCTGGTGGGCACCACCTCGGTGGAACACTCCGAGCGCCTGTCCAACCGCCTGGACGCCGATTTGCTGCGCCGATTGATGCAGGTGCAGATCCTGCGCGACCTGTACGCCGAGATCAACAAGATCGAACTGGTCGAGCGTGCTGTTCCGCAGCTGGAGCCGCTGAACAAGCCGCTGGATACGCTGGACACCGGCGAAATCCGCAATCTTGCGCGCAGCCTGAACATCAGCATGTCCTTCAATCCGGAGGAAGCGGACAACCTGGCGCGCCTGCGCAGGCTGCTGGACCTGAGCCCCGAAACTGATGCGCGCCTGGTAAAAACACTGCAGGGCGGCATTCCGCACCAGGTGTTGAATGCGCGCAAACATGATGAAGAGTCCAAGATCATTGCGCGCGCCGGCGCCTTTGGCGCGGTGACCATCGCCACCAACATGGCAGGCCGCGGTGTGGACATCAAGCTGGGCGGTGAACTGGACGAGGAAATTTTGGGCGACGCCAACCGCGTGCTGGAGCGCGCCGGCTACGACGCCTACAATATGACCAACATCGAGCGCCGCGCCGGGCTGCTCAAACTGAGCGTGGAAGATTACGGCATCTACGAAGAGCAGGTGCGCGCTTTCCTGCAGTATATGGACGAAATGGACCGCGTGCGCGAGTTGGGCGGCCTGCACGTCGTCGGGTCGGAACGCCACGAGGCGCGCCGCATCGACAACCAGCTGCGCGGTCGCGCCGCCCGCCAGGGCGACCCCGGCTCATCCCGCTTCTACCTGTCGCTGGACGATGAGCTGATGCGTCTGTTCGGCGGACAGCAGGTCACCGGCCTGCTGCAGCGCCTGAAGATTGACGAGAATGTGCCCATCGAGTCCGGTCTGGTGGGCCGGCTGGTGGAACAGTCGCAGGAACGCGTGGAAGGCTCCAACTTTGACGTGCGCAAGCACCTGCTGGAGTACGACGACGTGCTCAACGCGCAGCGCAAGCGCATCTATGAGCAGCGCGACCGCGTCTTCACCAAAGATGACCTGAGCGAAGACGTGGAAGAGATGCTGCGCATTGAGCTGGGCCGGCGCATCCCGGTCGAGCTGGGTAACGAGGAAGGCCCGTGGCGTTTGCTGGCCTACCTGGAAGATGTGCAGCCGCCGATCGTGTGGAACGATCTGCGCTACCCCAGCTTCACCATGCGCCTGTTGATCGATGAGATCGAGCACCGCAAACCGCCCCAGGGCGCCACATCGGCGCACCTGCGTGGCGTGCTGCTGGACCTGGCGGCGCGCGCCTTTACCGCTGAGCGCGAGCACGTGATGAAATCTTTCAATGAACTGCTGGACAAAACCCAGGAGAGCATTGAGCAGCAGATGGAAGAGCGCGAGGAAGCCCTGGATAATTTCTTCTCCGGGCTGGAAGACCGCATGGATGAGAACGGCAACCCGCCCCGCGCGCAGGACCTGGTGGATGAGTTGACCCTGCTGGCGCGCCTGCCCAATTTCCGCCTCACGCCTGAGCAGATGCGCTGGCTGCAGAATGATCCCGAGCGCTTGCACGAGAACGTCAAAGCGCAGGTGGAAAATTACCTGCTGGCCTTGAACACTGCGCGCATGATGGGCGCGGTGGAGCGCCGCCTGAGCGAGCCGCTGAACCTGCGCGCCGACCAGTTCAAGGATATGGACTGGCGCGAGATCGCCGAAGTGCTGGCTGAAGAGACCGCGTCGCTGCTGGACCGCCAGTACGAGCGCCTGTTGGGCACCAATGGTCAGGTGGCGCGCGATCTGGACGCCGCGCTGGAGCGCGATGACGAGTACACTGAAAACAACGAGCGCCTGCTGGATCTGCTGGGCATGATGGCAACCGGCACGCGCATGGTGTTCGACCGCAAGACCCACCGCCAGGCTTACCAGCAAACCGCCC
>JACRAG010000490.1 GCA_016213455.1 Anaerolineae bacterium
CGGCTACCTCTTCCACTGGTTATGAACGCTGGCGGTTGTGTTTATGAGATCCGCGTGGCGGAGACGCTGGATCGGATGTGGGCGGAGTGGCTGTGCGGCATGAGCCTGCTGCCGGCGCAGCCCGGCGAAGCGCCCGGCACCCTGCTGCGCGGTCCGCTGGCAGACCAGGCTTCGCTGTATGGGTTGCTGACTCGCTTGCGTGACCTGAACCTGACCCTGCTGGAAGTGCGCAGAGTGGAATAAAACAACAAAAATGCCCCATCCCGGGGCATTTTTGTGTTAAGCATGGATGACCTGGTGTTTCAGGGCGTCAACGGCCAGCGGAAGGCGCCGGAGAGACCTGTGGAGAGGTACACCCAACCGGGCTCCACAGGGTCAAAGCTGACTGCGTTAATCCGCATGTAGTTCACCTCAGGCGGGCCGGCCTGCCAGGTGGCGCCATAGTCGGTGGTGTAATAGGCGCCCGCGCCGGTGCCGGCGACCAGGAAACCGGGGCGGTTGGGATGCGCCGCCAGGGCGGTGATGCTCTGTCCACTCAATCCGGCGGGCGTCCAGGCGCCGCCGCTGACCGAGACATACACGCCGCTGGAGGTGCCGACATACACACGTCCAGCGTCGGCGGTTGAGGCTGCCAGCGCTTTGGGTGTGCCGGTCACGGCTGTGTCGGACCAATTTACGCCGTTGTTCGCCGAAACTTTGACGGTGTTGGCCTGGCTGGTGGCGGCATAGACTTTGCCGCTGCCAGGCTGCACCACCAGGTCGTACACGGTCGCGCCGGACAGGCCAGCCGGGGTCCAGTTCGCGCCGTTATCGGTGCTGGTGTACACGCCGGTGCCGCTGCCGCCCAGGTAGGCGCGCGAAGGGTTGGCAGGCTCGAAGGCCAGCGCCAGGATGGAGGCTGACGGCGAAACGGCGTCGCGCTGCACGGGAGCGGGCGCCCAGTCTTCGTCAGGCATGAGCTGGCGCAGTTCGTTCAGCCAGTCAGCTTGCCCGCTGCCTGTATCGTCCAGACCTGGCTGAGCAGGAAAGAGGCTGTCCAACCGCGGTGCGGAGGCGCGCGTCCATCCACCCGCGCCAACCGTGATGCGGTACACCCCGGATTTGGTGAGGGCGAAGAACTGCTGACCATTGGCCGGATTGGCCACCACGCGGTTGGGTTCTGGACTCAATCCGCTGTTATACAGGCTCCAGGTGATGCCCTGATCGGTGGACAGATACATGGTGTGCACCATGGGTTCTTTTCCGGGGATGCCGCCCACCATCAGCATGACGCTGCCGGAGGAGGAAGCGACGGTGGACAGCGCAGGAACGGTGATGTAGCCTGTGTTGGACGCAAACCAGCTTGCGCCGCGGTCAACGCTGCGCCAAATGCCCTCGTTGCCCACCACGCCAGCGTAAACCTGCGATGGATTGTTCTGGTTAAGTGCGGTGATATACACCGCCCGATTGGCAAGCCCCACCTTGTTCCAATAACCGCAGCTGTCATTGGAACGCAGTACACCACCATTCTTTAGATTGCCGTTGGCGTCCAGGTAAAAATTGCCCGCGAACATCCAGGCCGGATCGCTGCGGTCCAGGATGAATGAGTTGGGGTAAATCTTGATGTCCGTCTGGCTGGGATTACAGGAAGTCCAGGCGGTGATCAGATTGTTGGAACGATAAAATCCACTCAGATGCCAGACGGCATAATAAGCCCGGTAGTTGGTTTCGTCGGTGGTGGGATCAAAGACCACTGACCGGCCCGAGGGATCGGCGCCGCCGACCGAGCGCCAGGAATTGCCGTAATTGGTGCTGATATACGGGCCGTGTTCGTGCGAGGCGGCGATGATCACATTGGAATCGAGCGGCAGGATGGCAATGGAATACACCCAGTCCTGCACATTGGCCCCGCCGATGTCTTTGAGGATGACTGACCAGGAAGCACCGCCGTTGTCGGAACGGTACAACTCGCCGCCCCACGGCTCGGCTACCAGGTTGTATTTGCGGGTGGCGGCATATACGCGGTTGGAATTCTCCGGGTCAACCGCCATGGAATAAACAATCGCAGGCTGCATGCCGGCGCTGGTTTGCGTCCAGGATAGGCCCGCGTTGACGCTTTTATACACCCCACCGCCGTAGGTGCCGGCGTATACGGTGGACGGATTGAGCGAATCAATCGCCATGGAGTTGATCTTGAAGTGCGCCGGGTTGATCCCCAGGCTGCTGGGGAACCAGGTGGCCCCGCCGTCCGTGCTCTTGAAGACGCCTGCGCCCCACGAACCGGCGTACAGTTCCTGCCCGTTTTTTGGGTTGGAGAGCAGATAAACGGTGCTGCCACCCGCTGGTCCCATCCAGCTGGGCATGGGAGGCAAGGAGCGGATCACCATTGGCAGGTACACCCACTGGTTGTAAACGGGCGGTGGGTCCTGTGGTAAGGTCGCTGCCTGTCCGGCGCCAGTCAACGCGGCTAACAGAAAGATTACAAACACAAAGCGAAGCGAAAATTTGCTCATCAGGTTACCTTGAACCGGGTAAAATAAAGGGGTACCAATTCAACCGTGCAACAACCATACCAGTCCTGTGCCCAACAGAATCATCGAAACACGCTTGCACGCGATTTTGCAAGAACCTGTGCGGTCGAATGCCGTTACGCGGGTTGACCAGCCACAGCGAAGGGAGATTGAATGGAGATCGAGCTGCAGCAAGCCGGCATCAATGATAAACCCGTTTTGCGCAATCTCATGGAGTTGTACAACTACGACTTCAGTGAATTTGAAAATTCCGATGTTGATGAGCATGGTCTGTTTGGATACCGTTACCTCGATCACTATTGGACCGATCAGGGACGGTACGCGTTTTTGATCCGCGTGGATGGAAGGCTGGCAGGTTTTGCCCTGGTGCGGACCATCCATGACGGGCCGGGCGGGGTGATCAATTCCATCGCCGAGTTCTTCGTGATGCGCAAGTACCGCCGGCATGGTGTGGGGCGTGAAGTGGCCCGGCGCATTTTCGATCTTTTCCCGGGGCGCTGGCGCATCGCGCAGGAAGCCAGCAACCTGCCGGCGCAGGCTTTTTGGCGGCGCATTATCAGCGAATATACCGCCGGCGATTTCGAAGAGGTCTCCACAGATAATGAAGAATGGCGCGGCGTGGTGCACACCTTTCGGATCAAAATACCTGATATACTTTAACCTGTTCCACGGGCGAACCCTCAACAATTGAGCTTAAC
>JACRAG010000489.1 GCA_016213455.1 Anaerolineae bacterium
CCTGGATCATGATCGTGTTTCCCATCGCACATCTGGCGGTTGGCGTGGGGTTGACTTATTCCACATTGTGCGGATTTCTCAACCGCACCGTGCTGGAAGTCACCCGGGATGAAGTTTCCATATGGTTTGAGCCACTGCCCTGGTTGGGTGAGAAGACGATCAAAACTGTGGATTTGAAACAGTTGTATTGTAAAGAGAAAGTGTCGAGTGGTAAGAACGGGAATTCATACACCTACCAGCTGATGGCAGTGACGCAGGACAACAAAGAAGTGAAGTTGTTGGAGAACCTGGATTCTGCGGATATCGCCCTGTTTTTTGAGCAGCAGGTGGAGACCTGGTTGAAAATCCGCGACTTGCCAGTGGTTGGCGAGGTCAAATAATCGGTAAAGCGCATGATTGCAACAAAAAAATCTTCCCTGCGTGATCAGGGAAGATTTTCTTGTTGGGGTTAGCCGGTCATCCGGCGTGAGCCTTGAGTCGTTCGTCGATGAAATCCGCCCAGATGCCTTCGGGTTCCCAGATTTCCATCATCGTCTCCCGGCACACCTCCGGGTCTTCCTTTCTGACGAGTACGCGGTGTAGAAAAACAAATGCCGAGACGCGCATGTTGCGGGCGCAGTGGACGAAGAGCTTCTTGCCAGCCTGCTGTTCCAGCGCCGCAAAGAAAGCAGCAAGGTCGGCTGGTTGCGGGGCTTCCCAAACCACCGGGATGGCAATGTAGGTCATGCCCAGGCTTTCGACCAGGTTGTGTTCATCGGGGATGTAATCCGGCGAGGCGGGCATGGCAAGGTTGATCACCACCTGGCAGCCGGCCTCGCGAATGGAAGCGAACTGGTGCGAGAAAGGTTGCCCGGCGGTGAGCAGGTCGGGCCGGATCTCAAGAAAGTCCTGGATTTCATTAAGATTCATGCTTTGCCTCAATGCCCACCAGACGGGCCTTTATACAGGCCATCCATATTCACGCCGATCATATTGGTGCGGTAGGAGCGTTCATCCAGCCTGGAAAGACGGGAAATTTGGGCTGGATTGATCACAGGGATCATCTTGCGCGCATAAAAAATCGTGTTGACCTGTTCAGCCGCCTGTTCATCCACCTGCCAGGGCAGGTGATTGTAGCGCGCCAGGTTAAAAGGACGCATGTAACCACGCAGGGTTTTCAACCCATCGACGTTGAAAAAGACCTCA
The DNA here is from genome assembly GCA_016213455.1 of Anaerolineae bacterium. Taxonomy (GTDB): domain Bacteria; phylum Chloroflexota; class Anaerolineae; order Anaerolineales; family Anaerolineaceae; genus Anaerolinea. Next base: position 1,186 of record JACRAG010000489.1, read on the forward strand.
AAGTAACTCATCACCAGCTCACGCAGGCTGCGATACACGGGTTCACGGTATCGCAAGCCGGCGAAGTTGGATTTGGCTACCGCACCGTAACAGCCGTCGATGTTGAAGATCGCCAACACATGGTCGTCATCGGTGAAGGGTTCCGGCACCAGGTCGAGCAGCAGGGGAGGGAAGCCAATGTGACTGAGCGCCAGCGCCGCGAGCATCCCGCCGTCCAGGCAGTGGCACTGGCGATCCTGCATCACCTGCAAAGGCGCCCGGTTGCGGTCCTCGCCGATATAGGGCAGGCTGTCCAGATAAGCCTGGATTTCCAGCGGAGTCGTCAAGCCGGTGAAAATGGCGCTGTTGGTCGGGTCGAGGTGGTCGGCGAAATTCATTGCCCCTCCAGTCACTGGATGAAACCCAATTGCACCAATAATTCTGCATTATAGAGTGATCCGCCGGCGGCGCCGCGGATGGTGTTGTGAGAGAGCACCACCATGCGCGCGTCGAAGAGCGAGTCGGGGCGCACCCGACCGACCACGGTGGTCATACCGCTTCCGGTCATGCGGTCCAGGCGCGGCTGCGGGCGGTTATCCTCACCGCGCACCAGGATGGCCGGTTTGGGCGCGGAAGGCAGCTCGCGGGCAATTTCTGGCGCTTCATAGGCGGCAAGCACTGCGGCGACCTGGGCCGGAGAGGCTTTTTCGACAAACTCGATCGACAGGCAGACGGTGTGTCCATCGCTGACCGCGACGCGGTTGGTGTGCGCCGAGATGCCAAAATCGGCCAGTTCAATTCTACCGTCCCGGTATGCGCCGAGCATTTTCCGCGGTTCCCATTCCACCTTGTCTTCCTCGCCGCCAATGTAGGGAATCACGTTGTCGATGATGTCCATCGAGGGCACGCCGGGATAGCCAGCGCCGGAAAGGGCTTGCAGCGAGACGGCAAAAACCCGTTTCAGGCCAAAGGCGTCTTGCAAAGCTTTGAGCGCCACGGTCATGCCGGTGGAGGTGCAGTTCGGGTTGGTGGCAATCAGTCCGGACCAGCCGCGTTTTTCCCGTTGGGTGGGGATGATAAAGGCATGATCGGGATTGACTTCGGGGAGCAGGATGGGCACGTCAGCTTCGGCGCGGTAGGCCGAGGCGTTGGAGCACACCGCGGTTCCAGCCCGCGCGAAGGCTGGCTCGATGTCACGGGCGGCGTCAGCCGGAAGGCCGGAGAAAGCCAGCGGAACCTGCACCTCGTCGGGAGAGGAAACCAGCACCGGTAGATTGCGCGCCCAGGCTGGCATATCGCCAGCCAGCAGCCAACGGCAAACTTCGGCGTAGGTTTTACCGTGGCTGCGTTCCGATCCGGTCACCGCCACCACCTCAAACCAGGGATGGTTATCCAACAATTGGATGAAGCGCTGACCAACGCTGCCGGTGGCTGCCAGGACTGCTACGGGGATTTTTTTCATTTTGATTCATCCTTCTTGATCACCAGGTCATGCAACGTTTGCACGGCCGGGCGGACATCTTCTGATTTAAGAACAAAACTGATCGACACCTCGGAGGATCCCTGGGCGATGGCAATCACGTTGATTTTTTTGTCACCCAGTGCGCTAAAAATGCGTCCGGCGACGCCGGGTGTGCTCTTCATGCCTTCACCCACCACAGTGACAATGACCACCTCGCCGGTTGCCCAAACCCGGTCGATATCTTTTCGCTCAAATTCGAAGCGAAATTCCCGCTGCAGGGCGGATGTGATCGCTTCGGCAGCCGTGACGGGCACGGCGAAACAAATCGCCTGTTCGGAAGAGGCCTGCGAGATCAGTGTGATGCTGGTGCCGAGGTTGGCAATGGCAGCAAAGGTGCGCGCTGCGACACCGGGTACACCCAACATGCCGCGACCTTCCAGGGTGATCAGGCTCTGCCCGCGGATGGCGGTGACGGATTTCACCACGTGGTGATCGGTGATCGGTAGTTCTGAAACGAGCTGGGTGCCGGCGTGATCAGGATTAAAGGTGTTTAAAACGCGCAGGCCGATGCCGGCTTCGATGACCGGGCGAATGGTTTTGGGGTGCAGCACTTTGGCTCCGGCATAGGCCAGCTCGGAGACCTCACGATAAGTCAATTCCTCGATGGTGGTGGCTTCCTTCACGATGCGCGGGTCAGCCGTCATGACGCCGTCCACATCAGTCCAGATCCAGACCTCGTCAGAGGGCAGGGTGGCGCCGATCAGTGCGCCGGTGTAGTCGCTGCCGCCGCGTCCCAGCGTGGTGGTGACCCCGTTGCGCGTGGCGCCGATGAAGCCGGTGACCACGGGAACAATGCCCTGATCCAACAATGTATTCAGCACGGCGCGCGTCGCAGTCTGGGTGGCAGCCAGATCGGGGTGCGCGGATTGGAAATTGTCATCGGTGACGATAAACCGTGTGGCTTCCACGAACTGCGCGGTAACGCCGTTGTTGTCCAGCACGGCAGCCAGCAGGCGCACTGCCATGCGTTCGCCAATGGATGCGACCGCATCCAGCGCGCGCGAGGTGGCTTCACCCAGCACGCCGATCGCCTGACACAGGTTGGCGAAATCCAGGATCAGCAGAGTGATCGCCCCGCGCACCTCGTCCTGCCTGGCGCGGTCGGTGATCAGGGCTTTCAACACGGCTTCATGTTTGTTTCGCAGCGTCTGGACCGTCTGGTTGTAAACCTCGGTTTCTCCGAGCGCCGCGGCAGTGGCGCTGTTCAGCAGCAGGTCGGTCACGCCGGAAAGGGCCGAAGTGACCACAACCAGGCGCGGAGTCAGCGCGCGCTGGCGTTGTATGATGAGCGCAGTTTGCGCCATGGCTTCCGGTGTGCCGACGGAAGTGCCGCCGAATTTCATAACCAGGGTTTGCGGAGCAGAGCCAACCATAACGTTACCTCGAACGAAAGAATAAACCGAAATTATAAGTCAACCAAAAGAAAAGTCAACCAGATCGACAAATATCTTCTGCCTGCGCGATATAATTCCCCATCATGCAGACGATTATCACCGTTGAGGATGTGCATTTCGAATATACCGGCGAGGGAGGCAAGGGTTCTCCCGCGCTGCAGGGTGTTTCGCTCGAAATCCATGAAGGCGAATTCACCGTGCTTCTGGGCGCCAACGGCTCCGGCAAAACCACCCTGGCCCGGCATTTGAACGGATTATTGACCCCTACCAGCGGGCGGGTACAGGTTGGACGGCTGGACACACGCGAGCGGGCGAACCTGGGCAGCATCCGCCAGCGAGTCGGCATGGTCTTCCAGCATCCGGAGAACCAGATCATTGCGACGACGGTGGAAGAAGATGTGGCATTTGGCCCGGAGAACCTGGGCCTGGCTCCAGCGGAGATCCGCCAGCGCGTGGACGCGGCAATTGAGGCAGTTGGTTTGGATGCACACCGGCAGCGCTCACCGCATTTGCTTTCTGCGGGTCAAATGCAGCGCCTGGCCCTGGCGGGTGTTCTGGCGATGCGCCCGCGTTGTGTCATTTTTGATGAAGCGACCACCATGCTCGATCCAGCAGGTCGGCGCATGGCGTTGGAATTGATGACGGAACTGCGCTCGGCGGGCATGGCGGTGATGTTTGTGACGCACAACATGCAGGAAGTAGCCCTGGCTGACCGGGCAGTGGTCCTGGCATCTGGACGAAAAGTATTTGAAGGCACCCCGCGCGAATTATTCCAACGCGGTGAGTTGGAGTCCTGGGGCCTTGAAAGACCGCCCGCCGCTGCGCTGGCGCTCCGCCTGGGTCACCTGTTTGGTGAAGATTGGCGGGATGTACTTTCGGTGGCAGAACTGTTGGAGCGGCTTCCAGCTTCCAGGAAACGTTGTCCGTCTCCGGCAGCGACGCATGTGGAGGTACACCAACCTGACGCCATCCTTCAAGTTCAAGATCTTGAGCACACCTATATGCTCGGAACGCCGCTGGCTTATGCTGCCTTGCAGGGGGTGGATCTGGCAGTGCGGCAGGGTCGCGCCCATGGTTTGATTGGCGTGACCGGCGCAGGGAAATCCACATTGCTGCAGCATCTGAACGGCCTGCTGCGCCCGCAAAAAGGTTCGGTTACGGTTTTGGGGTTGGATTTATCAGACCCGCAGGTGACCACCCGTCAGGTGACGCGCAGGGTGGGATTGGTGATGCAAAATCCCGAAATGCAATTCTTTGAGCAATATGTGGGCGATGAGATTGCCTACGGTCCCAAGCAAATTGACATCGATGAGTCGCTGGCGGCGCGGGTGCGATGGTCGATGGAACAGGTGGGGCTGGATTTTGAGCAGTTCAAGGATCGCTTCACCACCACCTTGAGCGGAGGAGAAAAACGTAAAGTCGCGCTGGCTTCCTTGTTGGCGATCAAGCCCGAGGTGCTGCTGCTGGATGAGCCGACCGCCGGACTGGATCCGCACGCACGGAGTGATGTTCTGCGAACGCTGCGCCGCCTGGGCGAGGAAGGCATGTCGGTGGTTTTATCCTCGCATGTGATGGAAGATGTGGCGGCGCTGGCAGCCGACGTGACGGCTTTCCGCAAAGGACAAACTGCCCTGGCAGGTTCTGCAGGCGAAGTTTTTTGGGATTTTGAGCGGCTCAACGAAATTGGCCTGGAGGCGCCGGTTTCCGCCAGGGTTGCTGCCCGGTTGTCCGAATTGGGCTGGCCGATCCCTCGTGGGGTGATCATTCCAGACACCCTGATGAACGTGGTGCAATCCTGCCTGGAGGGGACGCCATGAGCCAGTTTGAATTCCTGCGGTCTGTCCCGATTGGACAATACCTCCCGGTTGATTCGGTGCTGCACCGTCTTGACCCACGCGCGCGCATCCTTGCGTATGTGCTGCTGGTGCTTTCGATCACTTTCAGCCGGCAGATTGGGGGCCTGGTGGTGGCAGTGGCGCTGGTGCTGGTGCTGCTGCAGATCGGGCGCATCCCGCTGCGTTACGCGTTGAAAGGGTTGGTGCCGCCCCTGCCTTTCCTATTATTCCTGGCGCTGCTTCAGGTCTTCTTCAACAACGCGCCGCCAACGCCGCCGGTGCTGCTCTCGTTCTGGATTGTTGAAATTACCATCTCGGATGTGCTGGCGGGCGTGATGTTGTTGGTGCGTTTCACTGCTTTGATCCTGGCATTGGGCCTGACTACCTATACCCTTTCAACCAGTGAAATGACGCAGGGCTTGAATGTGCTCCTGCGCCCATTGGGCAGTCTGGGCATCCCCGCGCAGGATCTGGTCATGATGGTGCAGGTGACGCTGCGCTTTTTACCCATGCTGGCGCAAGGCGCCGAACGGATTGCCAAAGCGCAGGCCTCGCGCGGCGCAGATTGGGACTCCGGCGGAGGGAATATCCTCGCGCGCATCCGGCAGGTGACGCCTGTGATCATCCCGCTTTTTATCTCCAGTCTGAACCGTGCTGAAAATATGGCGCTGGCGATGGACGCCCGGGCATACGGCAGCGTGCCGGAACGCACCTCTCTGGTCGAGATGCATTTCATCTGGCGGGATACCCTGTTCGTGTTGGGGATGATTCTGGTCGGAGCGATCATCCTGGTTGTTTAAAAACTTATTCGAAAATTGAACCTCTTGTGAGTTATGTTGTTTATTTATTGGATTGGTTTAAATGCAAACGGGCGGCC
>JACRAG010000009.1 GCA_016213455.1 Anaerolineae bacterium
GAGGCTGCGAAGCAATCTCGCCCTGTATTTCCGCCAAAACGATCCGTTTATAAAGGAACAAGCGAGATTGCTTCGTCGCAATGACATCCATGGCACAATATGGGAACATAAAACCAAGGTGCGCTCACCCTGAAAATTGCGTTATGGCTTTTTCTCCCGATCCAAAGGCTGGGGCGGGCAGGGGGGGTGGTCTTTCGGACGATGTGAAATCCCTGGTTGCACACTGTACCCGAACTCCCGTTTCCTTAAGGTTTCTGATATAATTGCGACAGAACCTCTCTGTTTCCCCTGCCGCATTGTCGGGGGTTGAAAAAGGAATGCCCCATGCGCCAAGAAGTGTTGACCTGGGAAGATGTTGACAAGCTGATCGATCACCTGATCCCGCAATTTGAAACCGAATTTGAAGCACTGGTTGTGATCACGCATGGCGGAATCATCCCCGGCGGCATTCTTTCCGAGGCGCTCAAAATCAATGACCTGTTCATCGCTTCGGTGGACTTTCCCAACGAGCTGGATATGGAAAAGCAGCGCGAGAAGAACCGCCTGCTGGCCTGGCCCAAGTTCCTGCAGTTCCCGGATGAATCGCTGATCAACGGGCGGCGCGTCCTGGTGGTGGATGACGTGTGGGGTTCGGGCCGCACCATGACGGCGGTTAAGAACCGCATCACCGGCATGGCGGGCATCGCCTCCACCTGTGTACTGCACTTCAATCCCTATCGCAGCCTGTTTGGCACGCTGCGCCCCGACTACTACGCCGCCGTCACCGACGCCCATATTGTCTATCCCTGGGAGATCAAGCGCGGCCCCGAAGCGGTCCTGCTGCGAGATTTCTAGTCTATGCCGCTGCTCACTGCCACCGGGCTGGGTAAATCTTTCGGCTCGGTCGATATTTTCCTCAATGTTCATCTGTCCATACCCCACCGCGCCCGCATCGGGCTGGTGGGCGCCAACGGGGTGGGTAAAACCACCCTGCTGCGCGCGCTGACCGGGGAGGAGGAGCCTTCCACCGGCGAAGTGACGCTGGCGCGCGGCGTGCGCCTGGGCTACCTGCCGCAGCGCCCCAACCTGGACACCCCCCGCACCATCTGGGAAGAATGTTTGACGGCTTTTGCCGACCTTCTGGAGATGCAGGCCGAACTGGCGCGCATGGAGCGCGCGATGGGCGAGCGCCCCGACGACGAGGAACTGCTGGACAATTATGGCAGGCTGCAGGCGCGCTTTGAGCACGGCGGCGGCTACACCTTCGAGGCGCGCATCCGCCAGACCCTGAGCGGCCTGGGCTTTTCCACTGCCGATTACAAGCGCCCGCTCAACCAGTCCTCGGGCGGGCAAAAGACGCGCGCCTTTTTGGCGCGCCTGCTGCTCAGCCAGCCCGACCTGCTGCTGTTGGACGAGCCGACCAATCACCTGGACATTGAGGCGATTGAGTGGCTGGAGGGCTACCTGCGCGATTTCTCCGGTGGGGTGCTGATCGTTTCGCACGACCGCTACTTCCTCGACCAGGTGGTGGATCACATCTGGGAGATGACCCCGGCGCTGGAAATTTATCCCGGCAACTATTCGGCCTACCTGCAGCAGCGCGAGGAGCGCTACCGCCGCATCATGGCGGAATACGAACAGCAGCAGGCCTTCCTGGAAAAAGAGGATGAGTACATCCGGCGCAACATCGCCGGGCAGAACGTCAACCAGGCCAAAGGCCGCCTGACGCGCATGAAACGCCTGCTGGAAACCGCGCTGATCGCTCCTCCCATCCAGCCGCGCAGCCTGCGTTTTCGCCTCACGCCTTCTGCGCGCTCCGGCGACCTGGTGCTGCGCACCTACGGGCTGGCGGTGGGCTACCAGGACGAGCGGCGCGTGCTCTTCCGCGTGCCGGATTTGATCCTGCGGCGCGGCGAGTGCGCCGCGGTGATTGGTCCGAACGGCGCGGGCAAGACCACCTTCCTCAAGACCATCCTGGGGCAGATTCCGCCACTGCAGGGTGAAGCCGTGTTGGGGGCCAACCTGGAGATCGGCTATTTTGCCCAGGCGCATGAGGGGCTGCGCCCCAACTTTACGTTGATGGACGAAATTGTGTCGGTGGCGCCGCAGATGCGCCAGGGCGAAATTCGCGATTACCTGGCCAAATTCCTGTTCACCGGCGACGACGTGTTCAAAACGGTCAGCCTGCTTTCGGGCGGCGAGCGCGGACGGCTGGCGCTGGCGATCCTCTCGCTCAGCAGCGCCAACCTGCTGCTGCTGGACGAGCCGACCAATCACCTCGATCTGCCCTCGCAGGAGGTGCTGCAGGCGGTGCTCTCCGGGTATGCCGGCACGGTGCTGCTGGTTTCGCACGACCGCTATCTGATCGACGGGCTGGCGACGCAGATCTGGGAGGTCCAGCCTGCGGATGGCAAGCTGCGCATCTTCGAGGGCGCCTACAGCGCCTACAAGCAGGTGCTGGCGGCTGAAGAGGCTGCGCGCCTGGCAGCCCGCCAGAGTGAAGGCCCGGCGCAGCGCAGCGCCCGCCCGGAGGAGTCGCGCCCGCGCAGCGCGCGCAGCTCCAACCGCGAACGCGAACGCCAGGAGCGCATTCGCCGCCTGGAGGAAGCCATTGCCGCGCTGGAGGACGAACTGGCGGCGGTGGGGCGCGCGCTGGAAAATCCGCCCGCCGACCCGGCCAAAGTGCTGCGCCTAAGCCAATCCTACCAGCAGCTGCAGGATGATCTGGACGCCGCTATGTCCGACTGGGCGGAATTGGTGGACGGGTAAAATTCAGCCTCCTAATTTTTTTTCTGTATAATTAATTCAGCGGTGGAAAGGGTCGGGGACGAAAATTTCCATCCGCGTGTTCCTTTTTATGATCCTGTCAATTGAATAGCTGATCTGGAGGGGATGGATGATTCAACGGACTGCCCAACTGACTTTGCCTGTGGGTGCCTCGGACGCGCGCCAGCGCCTAGATGATGTTTTTCTGCAAGCCGGTTTCCGCAGGGAGGTGGGATTGGACCGTACCGAGGCCTGCTATTCACGCGGCAGCAAGCTGAACACAGCTTTTACTCTTAAGGCGGCGAACTGGTATGTGAAAGCCCGGGCGCAATTGCAGCCGGAGACAGAGCAAAGCACAGGCATCGCAGTGGATTTTCAAGTTTCCACCGCCGGTCAGGTGGTGATGCCCTCCGAGCAGGCTTACTGGGATGCCGAAGTGCAGGCGCTGCGCGAGGGCATTGAGAACGGTCAATATGTGCGCCCGGATGCACAGGATTTTGCCAATAAAGCCAACCGTTCGGGCCTGTTGTTCTTTTTATTGGTGGCACTGGGTATGCTCGCCGGCAGCCTGGTGGCGGTGATCACCACTGGACGCCCGGGGAGCGCCTTCGTTGGACTTTTTCTGGGCGGCACGTTGGGCGGCGCAGTGGGGCGGTTCTTTTCACAAAAAAGTCAAAAAAACATGCCGTCTGCGCCAGTTTTGCCCGCCCAACCCATTCAATCCACATTCAACAGTGATGTGCGCGGCTGGGGCGTGTGGTTGATGATCACGGGCGTGATGTCGCTGATCGCCAGCGCGGAGATGAGCAGCTCCTGGGGTGTGATGTTGATTGTGTTGGGGGCAGGCTCGTTTGTCTTCCGCACGCCGGCGCTGTATGTGATCTATGGCTGCACCCTGCTTTGGGCGGCTATACAAAATGCGCTGATGAGCGGCGATGGCATGTGGATGGCTTTCTCCTTGCTGCAGGTTTTCCTTTCTGTGCGGGTGTTCATGCAGTTCCGCCGTTTCAACCGGGCTTACCAGGCTGGCGTCAAAGCGGCTGCCGGCGGTGAAGCCGGCGCTGAAACGGTGGAATCACTGCAGCCCGACCCCTATGCGGGTTTTCTGCCCTGGATCAGCCTGGCGCTGGGTTTCTTCAGCCTGCTTGGGTTTGGCGCGGTCTTTATTGCTACAATCCTGCTTCCAGAAGGAAGCCCAACCGCTCAACTGGATTACCTGTTTGAGTTGATGATTAACTTGGGCCTGCTGGGCTTCACCGCCGGGCTGGGTTCACTGCTTTCCCGCCACCGCTTCAAGGGCGCATCCATCGCCGGGTTGATTCTAGGCGGATTGGTCGTTTTGATCGATGTGCTCTTAATGGTGTTGGTTCTGCTGGGATAAGCGTCCGGAGAATCTACGAAACAGTTGGGGCGTTTGACTCAGCAGGCGCGGCGGCGCAGCATCCCCACATAATTATGGGCACCGTTTGCAGAAGCCGTAACCAGTTATCTTTCCCGGGGTTGAACCTCTTCGGAACCTGGATCACCGCGCGCCGATAGTACCCATTTGGGTAATACCGGCGCGCAGGCTGCCTGGATCGAAGTGTTATAATTTTATCGAGTATCTGTCCGAAAACTTTTTCCGGACAGGTGCGGATCAAGTCGCCCCGGGAGGGCTTATCATGGATTGGGAAACGTTAAATTTACCGGAAGAGGCCAAATCCATTCTCCGCGCAGCGCCACGGGTGTTGTTCCCGAGCACGGAGCATGAAATGGTCGATCTTGCCTGCGGCGGGCCGCAGAGCAACGCGTACGAAGTGGTTTACGACGTGCCTGGCAAAGGCAAAGTGGTGGAGGCGAGCGTGGCGCGCGTGCGCAACGGTGTATCCGCCAATTACCCCGAGGCCTATATGCGACGGCGCGACCCCGACTGCCTGGTGGTGGGGGATGATCTCCCTTCCGACAAGCCCCGATATGCGGATCGATACGGCGAATCCTTTGCTGGTCTGCGCCAGCAAACCTTTGACTGGTTAAAAAATCAGGAGCTGGCCGTATTTGCGTTTAACGCCGGTGCAGATGAAATCGGCCTGACCGCCCTGGCGATTTGCCCGGCTAACGCGGGCTTTTTTGCCCTGGGGCTGGCCATGCTGCAGGGCATGATCCCCCCGGAGGAGATTCCCGCCGATTTCACCCCGCGCGCGGTGATCTACATCGCTCCGATTTTCCGCCACACGCACTTTAACGGGCGGCAGGTGGTGGTGCACAACCGCCGCGAACAGGTGTATGAGCTGTTCTCCTTCAACCTTTACCCCGGCCCGAGCGCCAAAAAAGGCGTGTATGGCATGCTGCTCAACCTGGGCGAGCAGGAAGGCTGGACGACAGCGCACTGCTCGGCGGTGCGTGTGGTCACCCCTTACGATAATGAAGTGACCATGATGCACGAAGGCGCCAGCGGCGGCGGCAAGAGCGAAATGCTGGAACAGGCGCACCGCGCCCCCGACGGTCGCTGGCTGTTGGGGATCAACACGGTCAACGGGGAAGAGCGCTACCTGCAAATTCCGCGCGCCTGCGAGCTGCGCCCGGTGACGGACGATATGGCCCTGTGCCACCCCGGCATTCAATCCAACCACGGAAAACTGCGCCTGCAGGACGCCGAAAACGCCTGGTTTGTGCGCGTCAACCACATCAACCACTACGGCACCGATCCCTTCCTGGAGAGCCTGACCGCTCAACCGAGCAATCCGCTGTTGTTCCTCAATATCGACGCGGTGCCATCGGCGCGCGCACTGATCTGGGAGCATGTGGAAGACCGCCCTGGCAAGCCCTGCCCCAATCCGCGCGTGATCATCCCGCGCAAGATTGTGCCGGAGATCATCGACGCCCCGGTCTCGGTGGATATTCGCAGCTTTGGCGTGCGCACCCCGCCCTGCACCAAAGATGCGCCCACCTACGGCATCATCGGCATGTTCCACATTTTGCCGCCGGCGCTGGCCTGGCTGTGGCGCTTGGTGGCGCCGCGCGGACATGACAATCCCTCGATCGTGGATGAAGAGGGCATGAGCAGCGAGGGCGTGGGTTCCTACTGGCCGTTTGCCAGCGGACTGCGCACCCGCCACGCCGATATCCTGCTCGACCAGTTTGTGACTTACCGGCGCATGCGCCACATCCTGGTTCCCAACCAGTACATCGGCGCGTGGAAAGTCGGCTTCATGGCGCAGTGGATCACGCGCGAATACCTGGCGCGGCGCGGCAACGCGCGCTTCCGCAGCGCACAAATTCGCCCGGCGCGCTGCTCGCTGCTGGGATATGCCATGCACCAGATGCAGGTGGAGGGCCAGCAGATTGCGCGCTGGTTCCTGCAGGTGGATACGCAGCCCGAAGTGGGTGTGGAAGGTTATGACAAAGGCGCCGAGCAGATCCGCGGCTTCTTCAAGCAGACGCTGCAGCCTTACCTGACCGCCGACCTGTCGCCGTTGGCGCGGCAGATCATTCAGTGCTGCCTGGACGATGGCAGCCTGGAAGATTATGAAGCATTCATCAGCGTGGAATAGATGAGCAAAACCGCCCGGCAATTTTGACCGGGCGGTTTTTTATTCTAACGTGAATTCAGGATATGCACCCACCCCTGCCCCGCCCCTCGAGGGGCGGGAAGATGGGTAACTTGGGAGATTTGACGGCACTTTGTGCCGTCAAATCTCCCAAACCATGTTGTTTTCTCCCAGGGATACCGGGGTGGTGTATTTAGACCTTAAATCGAACTGACATTATGCTATGGCGTTACCGGCGCGCAGGGATGGGCCATGTCAGGTCCAGCGCCGGGTAAACCTGCCAGGGCTGGCTGCGCGACAGGCGCTCCACCACGGCTGCCAGGCGCTCTCCCTGCGGGGAAAGCAGCCCGTCCGGCCAGACTGCCAGCACCGGCGCAGCCACATGCACACGTTCCCACAGGTGCTCGTCCACCACCTGCCCATCCCACACGATCACGTCCAGGTCGATGGTACGCGGCGCATATTTGTCGGCGCTGCGCACCCGTCCCAGGCGGGCTTCGAGCGGGCGCAGCACGCCGGTTTTCAGTTCTTCGGGGGTCAAGGCGCAGCGCAAGACCAGCGCGGCGTTCAGATAGGGCGGCCCATCCGCGCCAAATGAGGGAGTCTGTACCGCGGCGGAGATGCGCTCAATGGCAAACGACCCGGCCAGAGCCTGCACGGCCTGCGGAAGGTAGCGCTCAGGCTCGATGTTGGAGCCGAGCAGCAGGCAGAC
>JACRAG010000487.1 GCA_016213455.1 Anaerolineae bacterium
TCATGATGCCCAGGAGCAGATAGAAACCTCCGACGACACGAAACCACCACGTAATTTTCTTCATCCGAAAAACTCCTTTATGATGATGGGATACCTGCGTTCGACCTTTATTGAACCAGCAATATTGCAAGCAAGAGCGTTGTTAGGCTCCGGGCTGCCGAACAACGCTCTTTTTTTTCTCTCTGTTGCCAGTGGAAAGCGTCTCCCACATGAACAACAGGTTTCCTAAGCGCGTAAACAGAAGCCCACGTCGTAGTAGTTGTGGTTATGCGAGCCGGGGCGGCTGTTGACAATCGCGCGGTCCCATACCTGGAGCATGACCACGTAACCGCACGGCTGCATTCCAGTTGTGTTAAGCTCCCAGGCGCTGCCGCCAGACGAGTAGGTGGCGGTTTGTGACGTGGAGAGCACAGCAGTAGTAGGCGCATTGGGCAGCATGGAGGAAGGCAGTGTTTGCAGGCTAAAACCGCCGAAATACACGTCTCGGGCAGTGAAGCGTCCGCTAATCAGGCTGGAAGTGGTGAAATCCTTGCAGTCGCCGCCGGAGTCGATATGGATCTCGCAGGTCACCTCGGGAGGTTCGAATGGGGCAATGGCCGGCTTGCGCCGTGGGGCGGTGTTATCAAGCTGGATGGTATGCCAGGTGGTAAAGACGGAAGGTCCCCCGTTCGTCATCTCCAGGCGGATTTCCCAAGTGTCGTCACCTGGGGGTGTCCAATGCGCCAGCACCTGGTCGATATTCGCCAGTGTGCTCATGTATGTGACAAAACCGGTCACCGGGCTGGGCGTGATCCATGAACCGACTCCCAACCAATTGACAACATGGAAGGGATTTTTGATGATCTGCTCGGTGAACGGCTGGCCTTGCAAACGGGCCCAAAGACGGTAATCAGCGCCCATGCTCGGCGGCCCTTGGACGATGATCAATCCACCAAACGGACATCCACGGCCCAGAAGCCACGGGTCGGCCGGGCTACCGCCCAGGGCAAAGGAGGCTGCGGGTTTCGTCATGCCGTTTCCAAACACGTTAATGTCGGCAACGCCAATTCCGCCGATGATGCTGATAATTGGAGCGCCTGGCTCGCCGGGAACACCGGGGCGTAGCTGGACATGTGCATCGATTCGGTTGCCCCAATGGACCGGCGCATTGGGATTGGTCGTAGACGGCGGTACATTCCAAGAGAGCACCGCGCGGATGCGGGCAATCTTTGGCCCTTTCTGGCAGGGCTGGCGCAAAGTGCTCAGATCGACAGGGAGAATGGCACTGTAAAACAGGTCATCCGAGGGGATCGTAGGAATATCATGAACGTTAACCTGCACCGTGTTGAGGTAGGTCCAATCGCAGGTGTTATCCCAATCGGCCCAGAAAGCCACATATTCCTGGCTGCCGGCGGAGCACATGTCACCTGAATAACCGATAGGCCGCTTGATTTTAAATGTCGCTACCAACCGGTCAAGGTTGTATTCCAGACCCAGGCAGGTCAGTTCTTCATAGCTCACATTTCCGGATAATTCTTGCAGCGCGGCCACCGCTTTAGCCAGGTCCAGATCCAGCGATTGCCACTGTTGCGCCATCTGGAGGTATGTTTCCTGGTTGCCTAGTTCGAGGGCCGTTTGGATCGCTGCCGCGCCGAAACGATGGGCGGGCACAACCTGAGAGATCGAGGCAGCACTTTGGGTTCGCGCGGCAGCCTGCGGGTGATACATTTTTGCCATCTCGGCGAATTCTACTGGCCCCGGACCGGGTAACGGAAATGGCTCGGTTGCCACAACCTGTGAGAGGTCCGGTAGTTTTTCGAGGGTGTCAGCCGGTAGGGCGTTGACCACATCGATCCACAGAAGTGGGCGTGGCTGCACTTGAATGTGGCGATCGATTACGTTCCCCCAGGGTGGCGGCCAATTAGGCTGGCCGGCCGGAGGCTGGAGGTCCCACGAGAGAATCCCGCGTACTTTAGGTAGCTGGGGGAATATACAGAAATTGCGTTCTTCCGGATTGAGTGGGCAGGTCAATACGTAAGAAAGCGGCTTGTCCGGTTGATTGGTGCAGTCAAGCATATTGGGCAAATCGTGAGAGTTGAACGAAGCCAGGCCTACATCCTGCCAGCCGTTTCCAGTGCCGTAATCCACATAGAAGCGCACGTATTCGGTCGAACCGGGTGAGCAAAGATCACCGGAGAAACCACTTGGCAGCTTAATATGCACTGTAGCTTCCAAAAGATCCAGCGCTGGGTTATAGCCCAGGCACTCAAGCTCTTCATAGGTGGTGTTGCCAGCCATCTTTTTGACCGGCGGAAATGAACTTTCTGGCAGATTGCCGAAATAGTTTGGGTTGGCTACCAGCAGGCTCTTATAATGCGTGCGCTCACGCGGCAATGCGTGGGGACGTTCTTTTCGGGCTCCAGCTTTTTCAATTTTTGCTTCCATATTCTCACCTCCTGGGAGAACAAACTTTTGGGTGAATGAGAAAAAAAGATCGATTTTTTGTTCACAGGGTAATTTCAATGCAAATCCTTACTGTTCTTGTAGAGGATTTTCTGGCCTTCAGCAATCCCTCTACACTTAGCAATGAGAGTGAAAAACGAATGAGAGACATTTTTATTAGCCTAATAGAATGACCTAAGTCATTTTCTTAGACCATCGCGCATGCGGACTGCGAAGCATGCCAGATCCCCCAAATCAGCCTCATTCAGAACAGACCAGGAAGCGAAGAAAAGCCGATCCGTTTCCGACTCCACCTCATCCCGTGTCTGCTTACCTGATGACGTGATCTGATACCAACTTGAAATTACCTCCACCCACCCGAGCCTGATCAATTCATTCACATCCCTCGCATGGACATCTTCAGGCACACAGCGCAAGTTGAGTTTCTTGTGCAGGTTGGCAAATGTCAACGACTCGCCACGCGAAAGCATATCGAGCGCTTCCCATGTGTGGCCATCGACTCGGTACGCGCTCCATGTTGCAAAATAGCAATCGTCGCGAAAGCCTTCCAACTCTAAACAGTGACCAAGAAAACCCTCCAGCGTTGGAAATATGTCCATTCGCTGATAGAGGTTTTTTTTGGCCGTGATGAGAAAACGTTCGCGCGGCTCCGGCGCTTCCATCGCCGCATCTGAAATGCGGGCAAGCAGATCGCCAAGCGCTTGCAAAGTCTCCTTAGGCAGGGGGGTGAGAGCCGCAATGACTTCATGCCCTGCCTGAATGAGTCGAGTCGCGACGGTTTTACCTATCTCGGTAGCGTGAAAATGCCCCTGACCATCCGAAGAAAGATATCCCTGCCGGACAGCGGAGGCAAAGTGTTCCTCGTTTACCTGTGCCAGTCCGTATGGAAAATATCGCATGAACTGTGTGACCGTGAATAGGTTGGCGTCGAATAACCAGATTGCTGCTGCCCAGTGGAAATAGTCAGGAGGGAGAGAAAGCTCCTGAGCGGCTTTGCCTGTTGCGGGATTGCCATATACGCTAAATAGGATCTCAGAACATTCTTCGAGGACTGTCCAGATAAATTTTGCATCCATAGGTAACCGTGCCTCGCAAGGCTTTATATCCAACCATAAGAAGGAGGTTGTTTGTACACTCGCCAGGTGAAAGCTGCGATCAATACCAGCAGGAGAACAGTGACCCACCCTGAGAAGGGCTTCCAGGCTTGCACGCCCAACATCGAGATCGTAAGCACGTTGAACAGGCAGACCGAGGCAGCTTTTTTTCGCTGCAGCCGGAGCTGACCAATGCGAGCGGCGATATCTTGCGATGGCGCTGCTGCCAACTCATGGAATAATCCATCGATCTGCGGTTGCAGCTTGAAATGGACATAAGAGAGGATGGCCGAGATGATCAATAACAGCGTGAACTTTGCCGCTAAAATTGGGTTGTTGAAGAAAGCAATGAAACCCTGCGCCGACAGAAGAATCATCACGAACCCGCTGGCGAGCGCGGTTGCCTGAAAGATATAGCAGGGCACCACGCGATTTTTGATGATTGTTTCCATGTATAAATCCACACGGTCGCCCAATGGCGGCCCAAGCCTGGCGCGTTGATTGACAATCGCCAGGGCGTAGAAAGGCCACGCCATCAGAATGGCAGTGATAATGTGAATCACTTTGATGAGAGAATAAGCGATCATCTTTTCCAAACCTCAATTTAGAATAAGCTCGACCAGCTTTCATCGCTGCCTGCCAGTAGATCCAATCCCTCGCGTGCGGGTTTCACACATGGGCTGGCTCCAACTGCCTTCGCAACCTCTGCCGCCACGGGTGAAAAAAAAGCTACCCACTCGCAATGCAAGTCCCCCATCTCGTGTTGCGTGAAAACCGCCATCTCCGCCGGCCTGCCCATGGATTCAAACAAAGGGTGGAAGAACCGCTTGATTTCCTCCGAAGGAATGTCTGCCCACATGCCGTCGCCGAGAGGTTTGCTATGCCAATATTCCATATGGATCACCCTTTCCTTGCCTTCCCTAGGACTGCCTCAATGGGATACACCAGGCCTTGTGAACCCATGAACTCCTGCAAAGCTTGCTCAACCTCTTGTATCGCAAGTGCCTGTTCAGATGGATTCGCAGGAAATTTCCCCAAAGCGCCATAGGCGCGCACCAAGATCTCGACTGAGGGGAAGCGCATTGTGCCCATCGAGGATTGAATTTCGATTTCGCAATAACCTGCAGCTTCCAGAATTGAGCGGAGCATCTGCGGGTCGCTCATGGAATGCTGGCGGTAGAACCCGGCAGCTTGCTCTTTGCCAAAGAGTTTCTCCCACGTTTTCGCCATGGCAGTTTGGCCTGAACATTTCTCTATCGCCCCCCAGACCATCACCGCCACCCGTCCGTTCGTTTTGAGCACGCGGAGCATCTCTTTTAAAGCGGCTACCTTGTCTGGAATAAACATCAGGCCAAGCTGGCAAATGACAGAGTCGAACATGCCTTCCTCAAAGGGCAGACCCTGGGCATCACATTCATGCCAATCAACAGAAGGAAACCTCCCATCGGTAAGCTTACGGGCAAGGCTTAGCATATCCGGGCTGATATCAATTCCGGTCACTGCCCCGCCTGTCCCAACGGCTTCGGCTGCTGCACGGGTGATCACGCCAGTCCCGCAGGCCACATCCAACACCTTTTCGCCCGGCTGGAGGTCGACCAATGCCAGCATGCGCGGAACCCATTCGCCGATCATGGCGGGTATAAATATATCCTGGTAGATTTCTACCGTGCTGCCTGGAATGTTCCAGTTATCTAATGTCATGTGGACCGGATCCTTTCATAATTGGAGAATCTGGATGGTTGCCCCATTCAGCCCAGGAGCGATCGTATTCACGCACATTGGGATATCCGAGTAATTGGGTTAATACAAACCATGCATGGGTAGAAAGCCCCCCTCGCAGGCAATAGGTAATGATTTCTTTATCGGTCGTGATTCCAAGGTCCTCAAACAACACCTTCAGCTCTTGCAGCGACCTGAAAGTTCCATCTGGACGAACGGTAGGCACTCGCCAGGCTTTAAATAATCCATCTGCGTCAACCTCCCGCCTGGCTGCCAGATTAATTGCACCTGGAATGTGTCCAGTATGTTTTGTGCCTGAAGAAAACTCGCCCTGATACATTTCCGCCGATCGGGCATCGACCAATACAACACTTTCATTTCCGATAGCTCGCAATACATCAGTTCGGTTAGATCGCAAGCTTTCATTCGGCGCTTTCGCTTGATACCGCGTTTGGGGGTAAGAAGGTATGGTTTGCTCGAGCGGGCGCTTTTCAGACAACCACTTCTCGCGGTCGCCATCCAATAAACGCACGTCTTCATGACCATAATATTTCATCAGCCAGAATTCGAAGGTGGCCAGGAGGTTATTCACAGCACTATACACAACGACAGTCGTATCTGTTGTTATACCTGCCCTTGAAAGCTCATTTTCGTATTCGACCCGATCGATAATTTTCCCGCGCGCCTCTCCGTAATGCTTTTCATAATCCCAGGCAACCGCACCGGGGATGTGTCCAGATGAATAACTTTGATAACCGTACGCTGCTTGCGATCCCCAGATCACTTCCACGATCCGAATACTTGGATGGTGGAGGTGATCATTAAGCCAATCAGTGCTGACTAACGCATCTTGGTGGGCATAAGTAGCCATGGTCACCTGCCTGTTTCGTTCAATCGAAACCGAACCTCTTCATTCACGCCCGCCAAGCCGGCGCGCCATTTCCTGTCCCAAAGCTCTTAACCCAGCCAATGGGCGTACAAACACTTCAAAATTTGAAATCTTGCCATTCTCATCAAACTCGATCAAATCGATGCCCTTCACGGGTTGTTCCCTCACCATCGCACTGAATTCCAGCGCCCAACGATTCACATCCAGGATTTCCCTGTGGTAGGTAAAATCCTGAAAGACCTCGCTTACGGTCCACAATATTTTCGAAACGGTTTCCTGGCCCGAATAAGGTTCCCACAAGAATGGGGAGCGAAACTCAACCTTCTCCGAAAGGATCTCGATGAGATCTTGCAGATCGCGGGTGATAACAATCCGGTGCCAGCATTCGAGATCTGGAGTCTTGTTGGGGAGCATTTTCACGCTGCCAGTTCCAACAAATAGGATGCGAGCTCTCGCGGCATCGTCCACATCGGCATGTGCCCGGTGGGCAATTCCCGATAACGCCAACGCGCGTCTCCCTTGGCCTTCTCGGCGGCCTGTTGGATGGGGAAATGCAGCGGTCCAATGTCTTGCGCTCCCTGGGTACAGAGGATAAACGTGCACGGCACCGCCGCGGCCGCCGGATTTTTGACCATGACAGGCGTGTAGACTGGTTTAAGCGGCTGGGGGGTTCGCCGGTCTGCGTCGGGAGGAAAATGCGGAATGCGCCAGCCATCCCCTTTCTTCGCCTCCTCCAGCAATCCCGCCATCACCTCTGCGCCCACCAGGTCCGCTAGAGACTGTTGATCACCCGGCACATAGGCATCCAGGTACACGAGATGACGGATTTCATGGGCGGATTCTTCGGCTACCCCAGTGATCACGACACCGCTGAAACTATAACCAACCAGGATGACATCATGAAGATTTTCATACTTGATTACCATCAAGACATCCTGGATATAGGTGTTCATGTCATGGTCAGGGTTCGCCAGGTGAACCCGCTCGCCCAACCCGGTGAAAGTGGGAGTGAAGACCTCGTGCCCGGCGGAGCGGAGTAAGCCGGCAACCTCTCTCCATTGCCAGCCCCCAGCCCAGCCGCCATGACAAAGTAAATATGTGGCCATACTATTCTCTCTTTTTCGGATCTACTCCGGGCTCGGTATGCACAACTTTTCGATCTGGGGCAGGTGGGTGATCTCATGCGAGGCAAAATAACTCACCTGCTGCTTGATCGAAACCTCGCCAAACTCCCCATGCCGGCCGGTCCGCCACCAACCCGCCAGGGGGAGTTTGTCCAGCCTGGCGAGGATTTTGGCGCGAGTGGCCTGGTATTCTGCGA
>JACRAG010000488.1 GCA_016213455.1 Anaerolineae bacterium
CGGTTATGCTGTGCATGCCCGCGACACCTTTGGCGCATCCGACAGCCTGCCGGCTTACCTGAGCATTGCCGGCGAAGCGCCCATGGGGCGTGCACCTGATTTTGCCCTGCAGCCAGGTCAGGCGGCCCTCATCCACACCGGCGGCATGCTGCCGGAAGGTGCGGACGCGGTGGTGATGATCGAAAACACCCAGACCACCCGTCCAGGAGAAGTGGAAATTCTGCGTGCTGCCGCCCCCGGCGAGAATGTGCTCAACACCGGAGAAGATGTACACGTCAACCAGGTGGTCATCCCGGAAGGAACCCGACTGCGCCCATCCGAAATCGGCGGTCTGGCAGCGTTGGGCATTCTGCAGGTGCCAGTCGTGGCGAAGCCCACGGTCGCCATTCTTTCCTCTGGAGATGAAGTCATCCCACCCGAGCAGACTCCCCTGCCCGGTCAGGTGCGGGACGTAAACAGCTATTCGCTTTCAGCCCTGGTGGATATGCACGACGGCGCACCGCGCCGGTTTGGCATCATGCCCGACCGGCCTGAAGCGGTGGAAGATACGCTGCGAACGGCTCTGGCTAGCTGCGACATCGTGGTGATTACCGCCGGGTCCTCCGCCTCCACGCGCGATTTCACCGCCGACGTGATCGACCGGGCGGGCAAGCCGGGCGTGCTGGTGCACGGCGTCAATGACAAACCCGGCAAGCCCACCATCCTGGGGGTTTGCGATGGCAAGGCAGTTATCGGCCTGCCAGGCAACCCGGTTTCGGCGCTGGTCATCGCCGGACTGTTTGTCGTGCCGCTGCTGCGCCTGCTGCAGGGCCTGCCGGTCCACCAGCCCGAAGCCTCCCTCCGCGCACGGCTGACCGCCAACATTCCCTCGCAGGCAGGGCGCGAGGATTATATGCCGGTCACACTGCTGCACTCACCGGATGGCTGGCTGGCTGAACCCATCTTCTATAAAAGCAACCTGATCTTCAGCCTGGCGCAGGCCAATGGACTGGTGAAAATCGACAGCGACGCCACCGGCCTGAGCGCCGGCGACGAAATCAACGTGCGTTTCTTCTAATCTCCCATGAGCATTTACCTTCACGACATCCCGCTTTCAACCGCCAAAACGGCTCTCGAATCCGCGCTGCGCCAGGCCAACCTGTGGGGCGTGCTGGGCACCGAAATCATCCCACTGGATGAAACCGCCATCGGGCGCGTCCTGGGCGAGCCGCTGTGGGCCAGGCTTTCCTCACCGCATTACCACGCATCCGCCATGGACGGCTTTGCCCTGCGCGCCGAAAGCAGCGTGGGGGCCACTCCCGCGCGCCCGGTGCAGCTGGCCCTGGGGATGGAAGCCGCCTATGTGGATACCGGCGACCCGCTGCCCGATTGGGCGGACGCGGTGGTGCCGATTGAGAATGTGGAAGCAGTCAACCAGGCATGACAGGCTGTAGCCATCCCGCGCAAACCGTATGCGATCCGCCTGCGTGAAGCGCTGACCCCCTGGTCGCACGTCCGCCCGATGGGCGAAGACATTGTCGCCACCGAATTAGTGCTGCCATCCGGGCATGTGCTGCGCCCCTTTGACCTGGGCGCAGCGGCTGCCAGCGGTCACCACCAGCTGATCGCGGCGCGCCGCCCGGTGGTGACGGTCATCCCCACCGGTACGGAACTGGTTCCCGTGGGCCAACCGGTCAAGAAGGGCGACATCATCGAGTACAACTCACTCGTGCTGGCAGCTCAGGTCAACGCCTGGGGCGGGCTGGCTCGGCGGGATGCCATCGTCAGCGACGATTTTGAGCTGATCTGCCGGCAGGTGCAGCGCGCTGCCGATGAAAGCGACCTGATTTTGCTCAATGCCGGTTCTTCTGCCGGTTCGGAAGATTTTTCTTCACGGGTGGTCGAGACTCTGGGTGAACTGCTGGTGCACGGCGTGGCAGTCCGCCCGGGCCATCCGGTCATCCTGGGCCTGATCCGCCGCACAAAAGGCGGGGTAACCCCCATCATCGGCGTGCCGGGTTACCCGGTTTCGGCAGCGTTGACGGGTGAAATCTTCGTCGAACCGCTCCTGGCGCTGTGGCTGGGCCGCACCCCGGCGCAGCCCCTGGAGATCGACGCGCAGATCACCCGCAAGGTCACCTCACCAGCAGGCGACGACGACTTCATGCGCGTGGTGGTGGGTCGGGTGGGTGAGCGGGTGCTGGCAGCTCCCATTGCACGCGGCGCCGGCGTCATCACCTCCCTGGTTCGCGCCGACGGCATCACCGTCTTGCCGCGCGGTGTTCAGGGATTGGAAGCCGGCGCGCCGGTCAAAGTACGGCTGTACCGCTCCCCCGCCGAAATCGACCGGACCATTTTTGCCATCGGCTCACACGATATGACCCTGGATCTTCTCGCGCAAGCGCTCTCGTCACGCGGTAGACGCCTGGTGTCAGCCAACGCCGGCAGCCTGGGTGGCCTGATTGCCCTGCGCCGCGGCGAGGCCCACCTGGCTGGCTCGCACCTGCTGGACCCCGAAACCGGCGAATACAACGTCTCCTACCTGCGCAGCTACCTGCCGGGCATTCCGGTGACTCTGGTGGGCTGGGTTGGTCGCCAGCAGGGACTGATGGTGCGCAAAGGCAATCCAGCCAACATCCAATCCCTGGCTGACCTGGTCAGGCCGGACGTGCGCTTCATCAACCGCCAGCGCGGCGCCGGAACGCGGGTGCTGCTGGATTACCATCTGGGGCAGTTGAACCTCGACGGGCAGCACATCAAAGGCTATGCGCAGGAAGAGTTCACCCACCTGGCGGTGGCTGCCGCCGTCGCCTCCGGTCGCGCCGACTGCGGTCTGGGCGTGCTCGCAGCCGCCCGCGCGCTGGACCTGGATTTCATCCCGCTCTTTACCGAAGAATATCAGCTGGTCATCCCGACGCGTTTCTTCGAGGATTCCCTGCTCGAACCTTTGCGTTCCCTTATGCAAAGCTTGGATTTTCGCAGCTTTGTACAAGGTTTGCCCGGATACGAAGCTTACAATTTTGGTCAAATTATGGGAGAATATAAGTAGAAAACGCACCAAAAACCACGAAGCAGGCAACCTGGGATCATTTGGGGGATTTCGTCCCAAGGTACTCCAGTGGTTTTTGGAGCAGTTTTTTTAACCAGCTAATCACCATGGAGGTCCACATGCCCATTTCGGCCAACCAACCCGCACCCGACTTTTCGCTGGCAGATGAAACCGGCGCTGTTCGCAGCCTGTCAGAATTCCGCGGCTCGCCCGTCGTGCTCTATTTTTACCCCAAAGATGACACCCCGGGCTGCACCACCGAAGCCTGTAATTTCCGCGACGA